>WQSU01000031.1 GCA_009787675.1 Lentimicrobiaceae bacterium | reverse complement strand
AAAGGGATTAAGAATAACGTTAACTTTTTCATTTTTTTAGTTTTAATTCATTAATTTGTTTTTGTAAATCAAGAATATATAACGTTAGTTCTTCCACTTTTTGTATGAGAATGGCGTTTATTTCGCCTATATTAATGCCGTTTTCTTCCACTTCGGCTGCGGAGGGCACGTTGGGCAAGTGTTTGTTTTGTTTAATAAAATCTTCTGTTTCCTGTAAAGACATTAAAGGATAGTCGTTTTCGAACACAAAATCGGGCCAGCCGGAGAGGGTAATGGATACTTCTTTTGCTTTTAATTTGCCATTAATATTGGCACTTTGCGCCTTAATGGAGCCGTTTACATCTAATTTTGCTTGAGGGTCATTTTTTCCAATACCCACATTTCCATCATCCGCCAAAAACAGTCCAAAGTTAAAATATCCACCGCCGCCGGGGTTCCAAGGTCTCCAAAAATTAAGCCCATAGCCGTAGTCACTTTCATTGTTAAGATACTCAATGCCCCACTTGCCGTTAGGGAAATTGTCGTTTATGTCGGCGCCAAAGAAAATAGAGCCGTTGGGCGAGCCTCCGGCTTTGCTCGAGGTTTTGGAAATTAAGATATTGCCATCCACAATATGCAATCTTTGTTTGGGAAGGTCGGTGCCAAGCCCTACATTGCCTTCAATAAAAGCATTTCCTGCAATTCTTGCACTTTGTGCTGCAGAGAAAGTGCCTAAGATTTCTGTGTTTCGCGCTTTAAGAGATCCTATAACATCTAATTTTGCTTGTGGGTTTATTGTACCAATCCCCACTTTGTCGTTATCACCAAGAAATAATATAGAGTTCACCAATTTTTCACCGTCTCTATAAAGAATAAAAATACTATCAGAGTTTGCCTTTTTGGAGAAGTTCAACCCTTTAATGCCGCTACTTGTGCTGGAATAGCCAATTTCCCACAATTCGGGCGGATTCATATTGGCAACTCCAAAAAAGAGCGCCCCTGAGGGGTTTTCCGATGTTTTGGTAAGTAATAGATTGCCACCTTCAATGTGTAGTTTATGAAGCGGTGTCTCTGTTCCCATGCCAATTTTTCCGTTCGGCGCAATGGTTAAGCCGCCACCGAAACCTTTTATCTCAAAATTAGCCTGCTCATGTTGTTTAAAAACAACCTCTTTGGTAGGCATACTGAATATGCTAAAACCGTTATTAGAACTGCTGCCTGTTTCAGGGGTAGTCAATTGCAACAAAATTCTATTCTCAGAGAAAGTATGCCCAAAGTTACACGATCTTGGATCTATTTGATAATGAATATATTACTATTTCCTTTTTCATTGCAAAAATAGTTTACAATAAATATTTATCTATTTAAAAATGAATAAGTTTAATTTAAAAATGAATAATTTTTAGAGATTAAACCTGCATATTAATGCGCGTATTCTATGCTATTTTCGATGGCTTTTTTTACAAAATTATTGAGTGTAGTTCCATGCATTTTTGCAGAAACAGCAGCTTTACGGTGCAATTCAGGAGTTATCCGCACGTTAAAAGTTCCTTTATAGCTTTTTTTAACCGGAATATTGTCTGACTTGCAGTCTTTTATATGTTCATCAACCATAAAATAAAAAGCATCTTTAAGTTCCTGCACTGTGCTACCTTCAAATGTAATCAAATCATTGATTTCTTCAATTTTGCCGAAAAAAACATTATCTTCTGCTGAAAAATGAACAGAACCGATAAAACCATTATACGTCAATATATTATTCATAGTACTATTTTTTATATCATATTAAACCTTTGTTTTTTAATTCTTTGGCAACCAGATCAAGCTGATAGCATTTCAGTATGTTCTCCGGATGCGGTTTGTGAAGTTTGATTTTGTGATCTTCTTTTGCGAAACAAACTCGAGAGCCTGCGCCTTGTATCTCCATGTATCCTAAAGATAACAACAATGTCTTTAATTCGTTGTATGTGAAATCTTTTGGGAATGAAAGAAACCGCAGTGCCAATTTGTCATTCTTTGACATACATAATTTTTCGGCAAAAATAGATTTTATTTTGAATTGCAACTAAATTTTAGTTGCAAATTGAAATATTACACTTTGAAACTCCTAAGTTTTTTCAAATTAAACTTTTCAATTCTTTTAGCATCCTTACACTGTTTACCGATAAACAGTATGAAGCGCGCTACCTATTTTACCTTGTTTTTCCTTTTAATAATGGATGTAGCGCAGGCGCAATTGTCTATTACCGGAATGGTGAAAGATACGGCGCAAGGAGCCTTAGCTTCGGCAACGGTAATGTTGTTAAACCCAAAAGATTCTACATTAGTAAACTATACTTCCTCCGATGCAAAAGGATATTTTGTATTTAAAAATGTAAAAAGAACAGGCTACATTCTTAAAGTCTCCCACATTTCTTATATGCATAGAGAAATGAGGATAGATCCTGTTGATGAACGGGAGATCAATTTGGGAACGATTGAGATGATACCGATTGCCGGTTTTTTAATGGAAGTGGTGATTAGGGAAGCCAAAGCGCCCATTTTTATTAAAGGAGACACGGTGGAATATGATGTGACTACTTTTAAACCACCACCCGGTTCTACCGTTGAAGACTTGCTGCGCAAACTGCCCGGACTTGTAGTGGACGCGGAAGGAAACATCTCTACCATGGGCAATGCAGTGAAAACGGTTTACGTGGATGGCAAAATGTTTTTTGGCAACGACCCTAAGATTGCCACCCAAAACTTGGATGTGCAAGCAGTTTCCAAAATACAGGTTTTTACAGAAAAATCGGAACAGGAAAAACTTACAGGAATCTCCGACGGCTCTCAAGATAAAGCATTGAATTTAGAGTTGAAAGAGGAATACAAAAAGGGCTATTTCGGAAAAGCAAGCGCCGGCTACGGCTGGGGCGCAGACGCCCCACACCGGTGGATAGCAAAGGGAAGCCTGAACTGGTTTACCGATAAACAGCAACTCTCTTTTATTGGCTACGGCAATAACTTAAACCAGTCGAATTTTACGGGTACAGACAGATCGGAGTTCTACGGACAATCTATGCAAGCCGGAAGCGATAACGGCGATTTTGGATTTAATTACCGCTCATCAAGTAGTAGTGGCATAACAAGCTCGTCGGGGGGTGGGGGAGTGGGGTTTTCAAATAATGGTGGCGGCGGTGTAAATTACAATTATTATGAAAAGAAGCTGAAATTTAATGCAGGGTATTTCTATACAGTAAGTAAAACTTTTAACGATGTGTTCGCTAAGCGGCAAACTTTTTTGAAAGATTCATCCTTTTGGAGAATGGCGAATACTCATAATGAAAACTTGCGCCAAAACCACAATCTTTCTACACGTGTTGAATATCAAATAGATTCGGCAAACAAAATTATCCTGCGGTCAAATTTTGGATATTCGCCCAATAAAAGATACTATCTTGCCGACCAGCTTTTCCAAACCGATGAGGGGGTAGATATTAATCTAAATTCAATTGATAATGAATATAATAACAGTAATCTCAATTTTAATTTTTTAACTATTTACAATCATCAATTTAAGAAAAAGGGAAGGAGGTTTGCCCTGAGCGGGTTCTATAATTACGGGGATGGAAATGAATTAGAAGATATTGAGAATAGTAACGAATTTTACGGAAATACCACAACTTCCTCTGACACGATAAAATTTTTGGTGATGAACCATAAATATTCTAAAGTTCACACAGCTAAATCAAGTGTTTTATATGTGGAGCCGTTAGGTAAAAAATTCTCGTTATTAGGGTTTTATAATTTTAGAAATACATTAAACCACAATAACAACCATTCAACAAATCCGGAAAATTCTAATGCTGAAATTGACTCACTTTGGATTCAGTATAAACATAATACGCTCTTTAACAGAGTAGGAACGTCGTTAAGTTACAGGCATAACGGAATTAGTCTGACTTTAGGAGGCGCATTTCAATCGTTGAGCATTCATGGAATTTATGAAACAAAGCCACAAAGTGTTGAGAAACTTGATGTTCCTTCTTACAATAATTTTACTCCCTATTTTTCAATGGCGCTACAACTTCCTAAAAACGTTCGAATAAACGGTTCTTATTCTTATGACGTTTCTGAGCCTGCCATCTCGTATTTATTTCCTATGCCCAACTTGTCGAATAAGATGTATATCATTTTAGGAAATGACAAGTTAAAGCCGGAACGCTCCCATGCTGCGAATGCAAACATTTCCTACTCAAATAAAGCATCCATGTTTCACATTTCCCTTAGAGGGAGTATGAGCTTTTTTGACAGTCAGATTGTTTATAACCAAAATACTGAATTTGTCCCCAATCAAGGGTTTGTTACTGTTTCCACACCAAGTAATCTAAAAGGAGGAGACCGATATTCTGTTTATTTGGGGACAAGTTTTCCCATTGTCAGAACCATACTAACTATGAATATTTCTGCGGATGGATGGCTTCGTCATTCGCCGGTTTTTATTAATCAAGTTGAAAACATTACACAGTCTCAAAGCTATAGAGGCGAAATAAGTTTTAACTTAAACATTGGACAAAGATTAACATTGGGTGCGGGGGCGGATATTTCCCAAACTTTTACTAAATATTCCATACAAGTGGATAGAAATCAGAGCTATATAAATTATATTATCTATATTAATACTAAATGGCAAGTGCTCAAAAAAACTTATATAGAGGGTAGTTATCGTTTTGATCGTAGCAGTAACAGGAGGCTTGATTTGGATCAGCATCAACATCTCTTGAATCTTGCAGTACGACAAATAATTGGCAAAAAAAACCAATGGGAATTGCGCGCAGTAGCCTCAGATATTTTGAACCAAACAAAAGCCATATCACAAATCGCAATGGGAAACTATACGGAATACAGGACTTCACCCAAACTTGCCCGATATTTTTTGCTTACGGTTGCCTATAATTTAAAAGGGTTTGAGGTAAAAAAACATTAAGTTTTCTGTTTCTGCTTTTTAGCTGCCGGAAACAACACATTGTTAAGAATGAGCCGGTATCCTGCGGAACTGGGAAAGAGATTCAGGTCGGTGGGTGGGTCTCCTACAAAGTGTTGATAATCTTCGGGATCGTGTCCGCCGTAGAAAGTAAAGGTGCCGTTTCCGTAGGTGCCGTGAATGTATCTCACTTCATCAAAAATTTTGGTTTCACCTAAGACAAGGATGTGCGGTTTAAGACGTTTCCGATTGAAGGCGGTGGTTTGCCCCATAAATCCGGAAATTACATTTTGGTGATTTTGTGTGAGCATGGTGGGCACGGGATCCCACTTTGCAGAAAACTCAAACAGCGTAAAGTAATCGTTCTTTTTATTTTGAGAGTGCAGATTGGGGCTCACATCAATATCAGAGATTTCGTAAATATGGGGATTTGTTACGAGAATAAAATCGGTAAAAGCAAAGCAGTTTTCGTAGTTTAGTTTCTGTTGCGCCTGCGGGTCCATCGGGTCTCCGTCGAAAGGGGTGTCGCAAATATCTACACCCTCTGCTGCGAGCGTCACATCGAAACTGTCTGGAGCAGAGCACATGGCGAACATGTAACCGCCACCCATTACAAAATCGCGAATCTTTTTGGCTACTGCCAATTTCATTTGCGACACTTTGGGAAAGCCTAACTTTGCTGCTGTTGTTTCCTGAAGTTTAACATCTTCTATATACCATGAAGAGTTCCTGTGCGAACTCCAAAACTTTCCAAATTGTCCGGTAAAATCTTCATGATGCAAGTGCAACCAATCATATTTGGGAAGCGCATCACTCATCACTTCTTCATCATAAATAATATCGTATGGAATTTCGGCGTAGGTAAGTACCAGCGTTACCGCATCGTCCCAAGGTAATTTATTTTTCGGAGAATAGACCGCTATTTTGGGTGTTTTGGTGAGCTTAATCTCGTCCATATTGCTTTCGGTGGCGGCAATTTCATTGAGAATGGCTGCTGCCTGAACATCGGCAATCACCTGATAGGAGACGCCTCGAATAATGCACTCATCTTCAATAGAAGGCGTAAATACACACATGAAACTCCCCCCGCGATAGTTGAGCAACCAACTCACATCTACCTGTTTAGCAATTGCAAAATAAGCAATCCCATACGCTTTCAGGTGGTTTTTTTGGCTCATATCCATGGGAATGAATAGATATGCTGCAAAAGAATAAGTTATTGTTAGTGAAAATAATAGAGTGATAACGAAAGATTTTAATTTCATAGTTTTTTAAAATTTAGTAAATTAACGGACGAGCAGAGGTTTTATTTTGGATTAGTGGCAAATAATTGTTTCTGGACTTCGACAATATGCCCCCAAAACAAGTTCATTCGAATCGCATCTTTGACACAGAGATTACTCAAGATGGAATTTATCCTTATTGCCGTTGCCTGAAGCCAACGGACAGAAAAAATGGAACTGACGGCAATGAGAAATCTACTCTCGCACACCTCATTTTTACCTAATAATAATTACAAAACAACCTCAGTAGCAAAATATTAGCCCCACAACCAAACAACCTCATTTTTCATTTTTTTCATTTTTTTTAACCGCAATGTGCGCAAAGATTTACGCAAAGGGCGCAAAGAAAATAGCGCTTGTAGTTTTCTTTTAGTGAAGTTTAGTGATTAATAATAATTTTCTTTTGAATAATGCTCCCTGTTAATGTTTTAATAGACAATATATATATACCGTTTGTTAATTCGGATACATTGATCATATTAGTATTATATTGTGCTAAAATTATTTGCCCTATACCATTGAGAATCTCTATGTTGGCAATGTCAGTACCCGCAATATTTATAATACTATTTGCCGGATTGGGATAAATCAAAATATTATCTTTATAATCAGCAATACCTACATCTATAAATATTTCAAAACACGTTTCATCCAAATCACATATAGAGGGATAAACAGGTATTACACAATATTTATAATTTCCATTTTCCAAGCCAGCAGTATTATCAGAATAAAAAATAGTGGTAGAAGGCACATGTTCTCTTAATTCATCATTTCTATAAATATCAAAACCTATTAAATTAATACTTTCCGGAGATTTCCAACTGAGATTCACTTGATCTTCTTCAGGAATATACACACCATCAAAATCGGTTAATGGAATACATTCAACACATTCATTCTGATAGGTTAAAAATACACCTTCATACATATCCTCAGGACTTGTATAAATCAATTCATCTAATGAATTATAAATCTCGAAATAATTTAATGAAGTGAACCAACCAATCCAAGAAAATAGAACTTCCCCTGAAGGCAATGCTACGATTTCTTCTGCGTAAGTAGTTCCCCATGGCAAATTAAGAAATCCATAATCTACTCCATCAACGGTAATTCCAATACCCACCTCAGGATACCATCCAATTCCATGTGGGTCAACTAATGCAAATCTAAAATTACACAAGGTGTTTGTTTTTTGTTCATTCTCGCTGTAAATGTAATCATTTGCAGAAAGGGTTACAAAATTCGTTATCAGCAATACGCTGAATAGGAAAGTAATAATTTTTTTCATGCTGAATATAATTTTCGTTAATAGTACTGCAAAGTAAAACTTTTTTTATCTTCATAAAGAACACGGTAAAAAAACACAGTTAGAGTTTCATTTTTTGATACTGTGAAAAAAATACTTATTCTGTTTTTTTGTGATTTATTATAAATTAAACAATTCATGTGAAATGGATAGTGTTACAGGATATTCGTAAAAATAGGTTTTTCTGTATTTACAGTATTTTATGGGAGCGCCCATGGTTTTTAAATATTTCAACAATCTAAAAACCGATACTCTCGATATGCCTAATGTATCGGCTAATTGATAAGCTGTGCCAGTGGCATTTAAACGTATTAACCTGTCTGTTCTTTCAATAAGTTCAAAAGTGTCTTTGTAATTTTTCATTTCATGCTATTTGTTGCAATAAAAAAACGTGGACTAAACTTTGCTAATTCGTTTCCACGAGGCCTAGACAACCTTTATTACTCAAATTAACACGAAAGCCCACGCCGAAGCATGAGCATCATCGCCTTACTCTATAGTAATAAAGTCCTCTACTGAGGAAATCTTGTTCTTTTTGATTTGTCTAGGATCGTGGAAACAAGAATATAGCAATAAATGCTTTTTTATTATCTGTTAATATTCAATTTGTTATGTCATAATATTTTTTTGTTATTAGATGTTGCAAAAATAGCAAAAAGGATATTGAAAAAAAACACATTTTTTTTTCAGAGTATCAAAAAATGAAACTCTAACTATTTTTTTTTGCGGTATTCTTAAAAGAAGTATGAAAATCCACATTAAATATGAACCAAATTTTAAAAAACATGAAAAAACTTTACACAATTCTAATTCTTTTTAGCATCGGAATTACACAGATTTATGCACAATGTTATCAATGTAACGGCACAAACTTCTTGACAGGCACATTCACAAATGCAACCGGACAAAATTCTTTTGTTGGTGGTAACTATTCTGTAGCAACAAACAACTATGGGTTTGTCTTTGGCGATCATTCTACTGTTAGCGGGTTAAATGGTATTGTTCTCGGTAATTATGCAAATGTATCTCAATCTGACGGTATTGCCATTGGTAGTTATGTAAAATCCAACGCCGCCAACAGCTATGTCTTTGGTCAATACCTAAATGCTACCGGCAGCAACTCCCTTACGTTAGGTATCGGTACTTCGAGCGGTTCGCCATTAGTGAACAGCAAAAACAACAGCATTATGTTTGGCGTTACCAACAAACCCTCGTTAACCATTGTAAAACCCACGAATGGAGATGTGGGGTATCTTGGCATTGGCACCGATGAGCCGCAAGAGATGGCGCATGTGGTAGGAAACTTGCTGATAGAAAGAACGGATCTGACTGCGAGTAGTTTGCAGTTTAAACATCCCAATACAAAAGGAATTGATCCGGGACAGGGTGGTGGCAGTACGCCATCTACTAAGCCCTATTATTGGGATATATTTTCGGATTCTGACGGGTTAAAATTTAATACTGTAGCAAATACTGCCGGCACACAAAGGATGATTATTAGTAGAACCGGTTCTGTGGGTATTGGTACAGAACAGCCGCTTCATAAATTACATATACAAGGTGGCAATCTTTTACTTACCAAAACATCGGAAAATCCCTCAGGGGCGCTCTTTTTCGGAGATAATACCGAGACCCCTGCGGAATTGTGGGAAGTTAGCTATAACAGTACAAGTAGCGGCATAAAAGGGTTGAATTTCTCAAAAAACACAAATTCTATTATTATTATTAGAGACGATGAAAGATTGTCTAACTCTGTACTCTTTCTCAGTGATGACGACAAAGTGGCTATTGGGCATTTGAACCCACAGGCAAAGTTAGATGTAAGTGGGTCATTTAAGGCGAAAAGTGCAAATGTTGTAGGAACTTTAACTGCCAATAGTGCAACTATTACCGACGCTTTAACTGCAAATAACGCAACAATTACCGGCGCTTTATCTGCAAATAGCGCAACAATTACCGACGCTTTAACTGCCAATAGTGCAACTATTACCGGCGCTTTATCTGCAAATAGTGCAACTATTACCGGCGCTTTATCTGCCAATATTTTGAAAGCGTCAAGCGCAGAGATTAAAGGCAAAATAAAAACGCAAGAAGTAGAAGTAACTTTATCCGGCTGGCCCGATTTTGTGTTTGAAGATAACTACCCTTTAATGAGCTTGCCGGAAACGGAACAGTTTATAAAAGCCAACAAACACTTGCCCAACGTGCCCTCTGCCGCAGCAGTGGAAGCCAACGGCGTGAATTTGGGCGAAATGAATGCCATTCTTATACAAAAAGTAGAAGAATTAACGTTATACATTCTTGATTTACAAAAACAAATTAACGAACTTAAAACGAAATAATCCTATGAAAAATAAATTAAAAGTTATACCCCTTCTGCTTTCTGCCTTCTGCTTTCTGCTTTCTGCCGTAAACGCCCAAATAGAAAAAAAAGAACTGAAACTTACGCCGGAAATGAAAAAAATAGTGCTTACGGAGATTCAAGACCTGTCTGAAAAAGATTACGCCGAATATGGCATAACAGACCGTTCGCAATTGATGAATTTGCATCTGGGAGAACCTATTCCCAAGTATAGAATTGTAAATAAAAAGTTACAAGACATAGACATTTCTAATGTGTTCCATCGTCTGTCTGAGGGTGAGTCTATTTCATTAAGATTCCAAAACGATTGGACTGTGCCTGTGATGTCTGATGAATCGCCTCTTTTATTTAGAAACATGAGGTTTGCAGATTCTGAAGGAAACAATTTTGGAGGAAACTATATACTTAGCGGAACTAAAAATATAATAGAGCATTTCCATAATTATGAATATAAAGATTCTATAATAGGTTCTGTAACAATAACTTCTTCAACTCTTGGAATGGATGATCTTCTTATTATTCGGAAAGAGAATCAAGATGTTTTTGTACAAGTATATGACGATGCAACGGGTGAATATTTTAAGAACGAATATCGTTTTAGCGAACTTCTTAACCTTTTAAAAGATTTACACTTGCGTGCAAAAGAAGCACGAAGGAGATATTATGATAAAATTGCCAATAAAAGTGAACTAAAAATAACACCGGAAATAACAAGAATGCTGATTAATCAAGCCTATTCGTTTCTAAAAAACAGGCCTGACGAGAGTCTTTCTGACTGGGGCATAAAAGACAGTTCACAGTTGGAACATTTACATCTGGGAAAGCCTATCTCATTGTATAGAATTGTAGATGAAAATTTGACATTTTTAGGTTACTGGGAAGTACCAGTGATGAGTGACGGCAAGCCTCTTTATTTTACAACGGTTTATCTTGAAGATGATGACCAATACCAATGGGGAGGTGCCAGCGGTGCTGAAATGGCAGAAATTATCCACAATTATGAATATAAAGATTTTATAACTGGATTCTTAGAAGTAATAAGTATAGGTATACGAGGATCTGGTTATCTTATTATTCGGAAAGATAATCAAGATACCTTTGTTCAAATGTATGACTATACAAAGGGCGAATATTTAAAGAATGAGTATAGTTTCCAAGAAGTTCTTAACCTTTTAAAAAAGTAACAGTATGAAAAAATATATATTATTACTCTTTTTGGGAATTACCGGTACTTTACATGCTCAGAAGATAGAGTTAGCAGTACCTGAAATTAGCGTTTATTCGAACTTTTTTTCGATCCGACTCAACTGGTGTGCTCCTGCCTGTGCAGAATGTGTGCTCAAATATCATAATATAAATATAGATCAATGCGATATAATGAACTACATTCGGATAAACTTCGGTATGTATGGCGGTAGCGCTTCTAACATTTTAGGATGTTGTAGTGTTGACCCACCAATTGGATCACACCCTTGCGATGAGAAAGTGCCCTTGGGGTTTTACAATGAACCGGTCAGTATTAAAAATATTATAAAGCATTTTAGCAATGGCACACTTTCTGGTCCAACAGCCAATGGTGCATTTTCTATTAAAGATATTACCTATTTTATCACCCATAATCAACTCCTACTTGCTCAATGGGAATGGACAGGGACGGATAAAGCACACGTTGTGGTTATTTACGGAATAGATGGGGATATAATTTGGTATATGGATCCGGATGGGGGGAAAAAGCTCCCTTTATCCTATAATAAGTTCGTATCAAATGGAAACCGCAAGTGGGCAGGCACTCTTCTTTGTTGTCCGGCAACACGAGAACATCCTTGTCATTGCTATAACAACCAATATGATCCGGACCTTGATGAAGAAGGTATTGATTGCGGTGGGGAGTGTCCGAAATGCAGTACTCCTCCTCTTAATCATTGCTATAACGGCATACCAGATGCAGATGAAACAGGTGTTGATTGCGGTGGTGCGGATTGTCCGGAATGCACTCTTTGTAACAACTGCACGTTAGACCCGGGCGAACTGGAAATGGATTGCGGAGGAACCTGTCCGCCTTGTAAGTACATTGGAAATGTAACGGATGAAAGAATTATAACAAATACAGCTCAGCTTCTTTGGGAAATGAAGGCTTTTAACAAAATAACCGCATGCTGTGCTACAACAGTGGCATCAGGAAAAGAAGTAAGTTTTATTACGGAACCAACGGGTTCAATTGTTTTACTTCCAGGTTTTAAAGCTGAAGAAGGTTCTACTTTTCGTACGCAAATGAAAGACCTTTCCAAAGATAAAAGACGTTGTGGAGGTATTTGCCATGACTATACTTTGCCCACTGCTCTCACAAAACCTTCTGATGATCTATATATCTCTAATTTATATATCTCTAATCTACTTTACGCTGTACAATTTAATTACAATATTTATAATAGTGGGGGGGAGATCATATTTTATAATTTTAAGACAATAGAAAGTGATGGTGACTTTTATTTATGGGATTGTCTACACGGTGTATATGATGGAGTTAGTGCACCAACAGGTAGAAAAGACTTCAAGCTTGAATATTTCGTATACTATTGCAATGGTACTAAGTTGCATAAGGAACATAATTTTCATGTTAATTATGTTTATGAAAAATCATTACCTGAACCCCCTGATGCCCCCGAAACCCCACCTCAATTCTCCCCTCCCCATCCTGATAACACGCCAGATCTATCTGCCACCACACCTCCCCATTTTAGCATTATCCCCAACCCTAACCCAGGCACTTTCCAGTTAGAAACCAACTTCCCCTTATTCAACATCGGCAACCTCAAAATTACCAATATGATAGGCGTTACCGTTTTCGAAACGCAACAACTCTCCTCAGCCACCCTGCAATTGCCTAACTCCCCTGCCGGGCACTATTTTGTGGTTATGATTTTAAAGGATGGTACCATGTTAACACAAAAGATGATGATTCAACAGTAATTTGAAACCGATCACCGTTTGAAAGAAACTCAAATAAAAAAACTTGGGCGGGGTTGCGGCTTCGCCCGTATTTTATATCGTATCTTTTTTATTCTATTTTTGCGCCCTTTTTGAAGAGATTAATCATTT
>WQSU01000030.1 GCA_009787675.1 Lentimicrobiaceae bacterium | reverse complement strand
ATTATCAATCAGGATTTCAATGCCGCTGATTTGTTCGGGTGTCCAGTCGTTTAGTTTTTGAACATGCCGCAAGTCTGTCAACACAAAGCGGTTATCCACCTCGGGAAGATCTGTTTGGTAAATACCCTCTACAACGAAACTGCGCTGGCGTGGCGGTTCTTGCACAAAATAGGCGCCCACTTTGTCGCCAATTTGCAATTGTAACTTTGAAGCCAACGTTTTCGATATAAGTATCTTATTGCTAACCGAATCGGAATGATAAAGTAGCGGATTTCCTGCCATGATGTGTGTTTGAAACAAATCCCACGAGAAAGTGGAGTCAATGCCTTTCAGCACAATACCTTCCACTTGATCGGAAACCTTTAAAATTCCTACTTTTGTGGCATAGAATTGCATGTTTTTTACGTGAGGATTTTTTGACAATTCATTGACAAATGGTTGATTTCTATCAAAAGGCAACAAATCAAAAGAATAGTTTTGTTCCACACTCGAAATTCTGATATGCGCACCCAAACTCACCATTTTATTGCGTATCTCTTTTTTATACCCTGCAGTAATAAAAAGCGCTAAAAGCATGAGCGTTACACCTAACGCCACGCCGGCAATGGTAATCTTAACAATGGGCTTGGCGTAGTTGCTTTGTTCAGATTTAAGAAGGGCTTTGGAGAGAACAAAAAGGTTCATCGTTTATGTTTGGTGATATAACGTTAGCGGGTCATTGTCGTTCCATGTAAAACTTTCAAAGCTAATATCTTCATCTATATTTTCCCAATGAAGTCCGAAATAAGATTCAGTCCACGCTGCACGTTGTTCCTCGCTTGCCTGCAGCAATCGCGGATAAAATCGCATCGGCTGGCTGCAAATTTTTCCAGAAGTGTTTTCTAAAAAAATCCGTTCATTGTCAAACCAAAGTTTAGTTACTGTTTTCATATTTCATTATTTTTTTTGAAAAATAAATTCCAGTGTTCTATCATATATTTTTGATTGTCTCTAATTACTTCTTCTGCAATCGCCAATTCGTGAGGCTTAAATCCCATGTTGAGTTTAAGTTCAACTTCCGGCTCTACAACAAAACGTGCTTCAGCATTTCCTTTTTTTACATGTATGTGAATTGGTTCATGGTCACGCGACCAATAATAAAATCGCATTCCAAATAAGGTTAACACAGTTGGCATAGTTTTTCTATTAAAAAATAGTGCGACAAAAATATATTATTTTAGAGAATTGTTACACATACTGCAATGGAAGCAAAAAAAGCAGATATTTTTCAATATTTTTGCCACAAAATTTTCACTATGCACATCATCAACATCGGAAACGAACTCCTCTTTGGAAAAACCATCAATACCAATGCCGCATTTATTGCTGAGAAATTGACAGAAACGGGCGTTGAAGTTCAAAAATCAATCGTCATTGCGGATGCGCCGGATGCTATATTACAAGCTATTACAGATAGTTTTAAAGAAACCGACTGGCTCATCACTACCGGCGGGCTTGGTCCCACCAAAGACGACAAGACCAAAAATGTGATAGCCCAATATTTTAACTTGGAGTTTGAAGTACACCAACCTACACTGGAAACGGTGGTTAAGATGTTTGAAGATAGAGGTTTAGAAGCCAGCGAAATCAATAGAAAACAGGCTGAAATTCCAGCAGGCGCCACTGTGCTGCACAACAAAAACGGCACTGCCCCTGGCTTGTGGATAGAAAAAGAAGGCAAGACTTTAATTGCCCTGCAAGGCGTGCCTTTCGAAATGCAGGCAATTCTTTTGGAATCGGTAATTCCTTTATTGAAAGAAAAGTACAAAGGCGCTCACGCGGTTGTACATAAAAACATACTGACCTCCGGCGTGGGAGAGAGTCTGTTAGCCCAAAAAATTGAAGATTGGGAAAATGCACTGCCTCAGCATCTATCCTTAGCCTATCTACCCTCACCCGGGCAAGTGTTGCTACGGCTCACTGCACGCGCAGAAGAGGAAAAGTTGGCAAAAACAGCCATTGAAGAACAACTGCCTGCATTGGTAAAGATTATTCAGCCTTATCTAGTTTCAACAGAGGGAGAAAGCTTGGTTGAAGTGGTTGCAAAGCTATTAAAGAATAGGAAAAAGAAACTTGCAATTGCCGAGAGTTGCACCGGCGGTTATATCTCACACCTCATCACGTCACTATCAGGCAGTTCCCTGTTTTTTGAAGGCTCTATTGTTTCCTATTCCAATGAAATAAAGCAAGATGTGCTCAATGTGCGGGAAACAAATCTAAAGAAACACGGCGCAGTCAGCGAGTTTGTGGTGAACGACATGGCGTTGAATACCATGAGCTTGTTTGAAGTAGATTATGCCGTAGCTACTTCGGGTATTGCGGGACCCAACGGCGGCACAGAAGAAAAACCCATCGGCTTAGTATGGATTGCTGTAGCTACGCCCACCAGAGTGGTAACACAAAAGTATCTTTTCGGCAAAAACGGCGGGCGCGAAGNGATTATTAAACGCGCCGCTATGGCAGCACTTAATATGCTGAGAATAGAAATTTTAAAGGATAGCAATTAGGAGTTAGCAACCAATTTTGATTGGAAACGAAGAGTGTAAGGAGGTTTAAAATTCTTTCCGCACCAATTTCTCCTCCAAATTTGCTGTTTTATACGCAAACCACGCCATAATAATGGCATTATGACGGATATTATCCGGTACTAACCTCTCCAAGAAATCCATGACTCGATGGGAACCACGCCCCCATTCCAACGGATCTTGGATGAATTGGAAGGCGGGAATACCGGCTTCGTCAAACGTAACATGGTCTGTGCTGGTGTAATTGCGGTGAATAACAGTTGTAAAACCCAAGTGGTGCCAAGGCTGTGCCCACTCCTTAAACAGTGGCTCTAACGCCAGATTGTTTTGGGTGGAGATGCCCCTGAATTTTCCGGGACCATAGTCGGCATTGAAATAGGCAGAAATCTTGTCGTATTCGCTCAGTTTCTTGCCCTCTGTATCTTTAACATATTTTTGCACATATCCTTTTGAGCCATGTAACCCCACCTCCTCGCCATTCCATAGAATCATTCGGATGGTTCTTTTCGGTTTAACATCTAAGGATTTAAGGATGCGCATGGCTTCCAAAATGGCTACACAGTTGGTAACGTTGTCGCCTGCGCCATTATTCATTGGGTAGCCATCTAAATGTGCGCCAATAAGCACTAATTCGTCCTTCAATTTGGGGTCAACACCCTTAATCTCACCCACTACATAGTAAATGCTTTCATCGTTAATAAATTCAACATCAATTTCAATTTCTAATTTCACTATTTCGCCATTTTCTATCAAACGCTGCATTAAGCCATGGTGTTCGGAGGTAATATTGATTTCGCAAGGCGTAATCTCATTGCCCATTTGATGCGGAAAGAACGTAATTACCGGCACATTAAAATCTCCATTTTCATGAATAATCACAGCGGCTTTTTCATTTCTTAAAAATTGTAAAACTTCCTGATAGGTTAACAAACTGTTTTTTGTGGGCATTCCAATTCTTTTTTTTGGAGTTGTAATGGGCTGATATTCCATCTCTTTTAGTTGCTCATCGGTATATGTGGAGGCTAACGATTTAAAGTTGATTTGATACTGCGTCACATCGGGCATGAGCACTATTTTTCCGGTATAAAAACCCTTCAATTGCGCCAACTCTTCCGGCGTTGTGGCGGAGAAATAGTGAACTTTGTCAAAGAGTACTCCATTTGTGCCACCTGTCCATGCAACGGGTGCTGGATAAAAGTGCATGTAGTAGGGCGCACACATTGCCATGTAGGCTTTATTGAGTTCCCAGCCGCCGCGCTCCCACTTTTTTGCTTGTTCTATGCGTACATTTTCAAGCCCTAACATCTGCATTTCCAGCAAGGCAAGGGTGTCGGTGCGCAAAATCCCCGAAGAGCCGGTGAGTTTGGTTCCCCCTTTATCACATAAAAGATATAAATATTCATCCACTTTTGAGTTTTTCAACTCCTCCATTTTCATTTGATTGGCTATTTTTAAATCAGGGTCAAAAATAGAAAATGGCTGTTTTTGGGCTGATAATGTAAAAGATAAAAGCAACAGGTATCCGATAATGAGATTTTTATTCATAATTTTTTTTGGCAAATAAACATAAAATTCTGCAATGATACAGCCAGCGATTGTATCTATTTTTCAACATTCTGCAAAATCATTTTAGGATTTGCATCCAATTTTTTAAGCAAATAAGGAACCACATTGACATCCACTTCTATTAAAGCTATTAAATGTTTTTGACTGTGTGCCACCAACTGCGCCTGCGCAATGGCTTCTTGCGATTTGAGAGTTAGGTTGTTGAGATTTATTTGGTTTTTAAGTAATAAAATCATATATTGCTGAAAATTAAAACAAAAAAAAATCACATTTTTTTCTGAAAACCTTTTTTTGTGTTGTATATTTGCCGCGAATTACTAATACAAACTAAAATCATCTGCCATGTCTCGTAAACTACTCATTAGTTGGTGCTTGCTGCTATTCTTCAGTCTCATTAGCCCTATGGTTCTTGCTCAGAAAGAGCCTTTCTCTGTTACAGATTATTTTCTTTTTCATAATCAAAGCCAAAATTTTTCAGCGCACCCTTGGCTTTCGGGAGGGACGGTCTCGCTTTCCTCGCAAAACCAATTTCTACTCAAGGAGTTGTGTACCACAACGCTATCTGGAGTTTATACGATTAAAGCCAACAGCGTTGCATTAACCGTTTCACATTTTGGGTATTCCAAGTATGGCATCTTTACATTATCTTCCGGTTATGCACGGGTATTTGCCAAACGGGTATCTTTTGGGCTACAAGCGCATTATCTTTTGCATCATGCTGAAAGTTACCCAAAAAAAAGCTCCTTTACTTTCGATTTGTCGCTCTATGGGCAAATCTCGCAAAAAGTTGGCATAGGCGTATCTGCTTATAACCCTACTAATTTGAAGTATGGTGTAACAGGAAATGAAAAAATTCCGATGCTATATATGTTAATGTTGGATTATAAAATTAATGAAAAAGTGCTGTTGGCGTTAGTAGCATCCAAGCAATTGCCCGGAGTCTTTGATATTTCCGGAACGATCTGTTTTAAAGATAAATTCTATGGATTTTTGATGGATTTTTCCTTAAAGAGAGTGGGAACACGGTTTTCTTTTTGGTGGAAGAGCGTGGAGTTTGATGTAGGGGGGAGTTTTGATTACAGGGTGGGGTTTTCACCAATGGTAAGTATAGTCTATCTTTTCAAATAAAATGAATACTCATGAAAAAACGCCTCCTCTTTCTCCTCCTCTTCTTCCCATTCACTTTACAAGCCCAATTAGATTCCACTTCCTCTCGAATCTACTTTGAAGAAACCTTTTTTGAAGACTTCGAATACCTTAGTATTGAAGAAGAAACCGACTTCATTGAAGAACTATCCGAATTTTACGAAACTCTTGAAAAAATTAACATTAATGATTTAGCTCCCGATGTAGCTTTTTCAATCCTGAAGATTTCAGATTATCAATACTATCAACTCCAGAAATATATCGCCGAAAATGGTTTTTTAGTTTCCGTTTATGAATTGGCTTCGGTGGAGGGGTTCACCGTTGAATATGTGCAGCTATTAGCGCCTTACATTACGGCAGTAGCGGTTGATAAAGCACTTAAACGAACTTTTAAATCGTTGTTTAAACATCCCAAACACAAACTGCTAATGCGCTATGCGCAAGTGTTGGAAAAGAAAGCCGGTTACGATAAAAATCGAACGACCCATTATGTTGGAACCCCGCAACAATACGTTTTTCGCTATAATTTCTCTGCAAGCGAGCATATTACGTTAGGCTTTTCAGGGAAGAAAAACGCCGGCGAAGAGTTTTTTAAAGGTTCACAAAAACAAGGCTTTGGATTTTATTCTGTTCATTTACAGGTGAAAAAAATCGGAATTTTGCAGTCGGTGATTGCGGGCGATTACCGGCTACATTTTGGGCAAGGCATGATTATGGGAAACGGGTTCATGAACAACGCTTCAGGAGAAATCAGAAAAACAGGTGCCGTGTTGCGTCCGGTTACTGCCATGAGCCAAAGCAATTTTTTGCGAGGAATTGCTTTGCAATTAGGAAATTACAAATATAACGGAACCCTTTTTTATGGGCATCGCTTCTATGACGGGAATGTTGTTGAGGTAGAGCCGGAGCAACTTGCCTTTGAGGGTGCTATTTCCAGTACGGGACTATATCGTACTGAAGCAGAACTAAAAAAACGCAATGCCTTGTTTAACAGAGTGTATGGTGTACACTTTCATGCTAATTTCAAACCCTTTAAAGTGGGGACACAAGTGATGAGAAGCGAATTTTCCTTGCCTGTATTACCCTCCACAAAACCCTATCAATATTTTGATTTTTCGGGAAAAGGATTGTGCAATATAAGTGTTGATTATCAGGTGTTAATAAAGCACCACATCCTTTTTGGAGAGTTTGCCGCGAGTAGTACAAAAGGCTATGGGATTTTACAAGGTGCTATTTTTAAAGTAGATCCGCGAATAAAATGCGCTGCATTATTCCGACATTATAGTAAAAATTTTGCAGCTCTTGATGGAAAACCCTATTCCAAAAACAGCAAACTGAACAATGAAACAGGATTGTTGTTAACTTCAGAAATCATACTTTCAAAAAAAATTAACATGACAGCGCTTTTCGACATTTATCAATTTCATTGGTTAAAGTATTTGATAGACAAGCCTATACCCTACATTGACGTTTCCTTGCTATTTGACATGGCTTTGACGAGAAATTGCGCTTTGTTGGTGCGTTACACCTACAAAACACAAAATAAAAATTTCAAAGAAGAACAACCTTATAATCAAATTTTAGAAACACAGCAACATCGTTTGCGTGTTGTTTTCTCCTATACTTTTTTACAATATTTACAATTCAAATCGGAAATAAGCGGTATATATAATAAAAATACTCATAAAAATGAAGATTTGTTTGGAATGCTTGTTTATCAGGATGTTGGTATTAATATTGCTAAAATAGGTTTGGATTTTAAACTCAGATTGGCTTTGTTTGATACCGATACGTATGATGAACGGTTGTATGCTTATGAGAACGATCTCTCTTATACTTTCACCATAAACAGCTATTATTATAGAGGTTGCAAAAGCTACTTCATTCTTAAATGGAAAGGCAATCGCTTTGAAATCCAAGGCAAAATTTCGCGATTGTTGTTTTTTAACAAAAATCAAATCAGTAGTGGATTGGAGTTGATTGATGCACCGCACAAGACGGAAGTAAAAGTGCAAATGGTAATAAAATTGTAGTTTTGCTACTTTTATTAAAATGCTGGTTTGTTGAATAAAAAGTGAGCATTCCTAAACAGAATGCTCACTTCTACAGTTTTATTTCTCTGTAGCTACAAATGGTGTCATGATTTGTAACAGTTCCGCGAAAATATAGCTGCATTTGAAAAAAATAGTAGAAATGTTTAATAACGGCATGAAAATGCCCTAAATGAAATTTTTTCTGTATTTTTTTAAATATTTTGTTTCTCTATTATAAAAAATTCTTTCATGATAAACAAAAAAAGGCATCAATGAGTTGACGCCCTTTTTGTTTTTGCGATGACTAATCATCTTTTAGTGTTTATCGCAACCTTCGTGTTTCTTTTCGCAACCTTCATGTTTCTTATCGCAGCAGCCTTCTGCTTTTTCTTTGCAGCATGCTTTGGCGCATTCAAGGGCTTGGTCAATCATCGCTTTTTGGTCTTCTAAAGACAATACTTCAAAAGCTTCCCATTTGGCTTTGAACTCAGCACATTTAGCTGCTTTTTCAGGACATTCTTCTTTAGGGTCCTCAGCAACTTTGCCTTCTTCATGGCATTTAGCTTCACATTTTGCTTTGCACTCATCAAGGAAAACTTTCATGTCGCCAACAAGAGCTACTTGTTGTTCTTCAGTTAATTCAGCCCACATATCCCAACTTTCAAGCATGGCTTCTTGTTCAGGAGATAGGCTAAAAGTTTTCTCTTCAGGAGCTACTTCAGATGCTTTTTCAGTTCTTGGTCCACAGGAAACAAATACGAGGCAAGCAACAGCCAATAAAATCATAAGTTTTTTCATAAATAATTTTTTTTAAATGAATAAATAAATGCTTTAAAACTAATTTAGATTAAAAATGCTTTAAAATAGCGCGGCAAAAATATAAATAAAATGTTTGAAAATTTGAAATTAAGATTTTTTAACTTTAGCCATAATGCAATACAATATATGTGTATTATAATGAATGAAGTAGGTTCATTATTTTAATGATTTCCATACACTGTTTCACATCATGCACCCTTAGAATGGAGGCGCCATGAGAAATAAGTATCGTGTTTAATGTCGTAGTTCCGGTTAAAGAATCCGCAACAGAAGTGCCCAAAACTTCCCTAATCATAGATTTTCTTGAGATGCCTGCCAAAATAGGAAAATTTAAAATAGAAAACGTTTCTAACTGATTGACCAAGTGAAAGTTTTGTTCCACTGTTTTACCAAATCCAAATCCGGGATCAATCACAATATCTTTAACGCCTTTTGCGATCAATTTTTCAATAGCATTCCCAAAAAATGAAAGCATATTGGGTATCAATTCTTTAGTTGAGAGTGGGGTGGTACGATTATTATGTGTAAGAACGTATGGCGTTGAATGTTTTCCCACCACATCAAACATCTCAGAGTCGGCGCCGCCTGATACATCATTAATCATGGCAGCACCCTCACCAATAGCCATCTCCGCTACCTTTGCTCGAAAGGTATCCACCGAAACATGCGCTTTAGGAAAACGGGAAAAGATGAGCCGTAAGTATTTTTTAACAGTTTCAAACTCTTCATCTTCATCTGAAACAACCGCATTGGGGCGGGTAGAAACTGCGCCCAAATCAATCAGGGTTGCCCCCTCCTCCAATATTTGTTCCGTACGTTTCAAAACCGCATCCTCCGTAACATACCGTCCTCCATCAAAAAAGGAATCCTCAGTAACATTGAGGATTCCCATAACAATTGGTGTATTTAATGAGGTGAGTTTTTGGTTTAAGGAAATGGAAAACATGATTACGAATTAAAAATTACGAATTAAGAATTAAATCCACCACATCATCAAATCATCTAATCATTAAAATATTCGGTCCACAATCATTCACAATCATACGATACCAACTATCGGGGTATCTGGGCTGTTCGGGGAATGCCACTTGAGGTTTTTCAGTGCCGTTGGTGATGAATTTTCCGTTTTCTTCTTTTTTAATATTGCCATCATGGTATTTAACTAATAAATACTCATATAGCTTGTTCCATTCGTTTACTACTTCGTTCGTGCGTTGGCTTGAGAAGTTGGTAAGTTGTGCAATGGCTCTTTCAGGATCAATTTTATATATATCAATAAGATGCGCTTCCATGTTGTTGATATCGTGGATACTTTGATTTTCCCATTTTTCTTGTTTTTCAATAACATGTTTAATCATAGAATTATAGCGAGAATAGACAAAATTACTCACTTTGGTAAAAGTCCAAAAGGCGGAGGTAGCAGAATACTCAATCATAGAACCGTTTCCTTCTCTGAAGGGTTCGGGAATTTTGGTGATAGAGCAGAAAATGGGTACATAGCAGGTGCTGGCAACATCATCCACGCTAAACCAGAGGATTCCGCCGAGAGCATCAGGAAGATGGCTGCGGGATTGCCCTACAAAAGAGAAGCCTGTTTGTTGGGTTGCGGTAGCGCGTTCGTGTACATATTTTTGCCCGTCAAGTTCCCAAGTCATGGGGCGCCATCTGTAAGGACACTCAAAAGGACCTGCGCCCAAATCTTTGCTCATATCCATGGATGTTCCTTCGTAATGGTCGCGCATCAGCAGCATCACTTGGCGCACGTCCACTTTTTGTGCCGGTTTAATCCACAATGGAAAGCGATTGGACAAATCGTCACCGCGTGCATAGTTCTCATATTTAGCCATTTCTATTTTATTAAGGCGATAGAAGCCTGCCCACACGCGTGCATCGCAATAGCGAGCAGCACTGAAATCTATGGGTGCATAAATATCACAAAAACTGAATTGGGCATCGGGAGCCTCTTTGGGATATAAGCCTTTAAGTTTGGCAAATGAGATAACATCCCATGAATAAATAGTTTCAACATCAACATTATACAATTTATCGAACTGTTTGTTTGTAATAGAAGTAGTGCCATTGGCTAAGGGAAAAGTGGTGATTCTCGCTTGATTGGCGTGTCCGCTTACATAACCATCGGGGATGCGGCGTGCTACCCACACAGCACCTTTGGTCCAGCCTTTCAGCGGCTTGCCTTTGGCATCAAACATGGCTTCGCCTTTGCCGATCAATTCAAAAATCCAAGCTTCGTTTTTGTCAATAATGGAGAAAGATTCTCCTGAACTTGCATAGCCGTGGTTGTCTAACAAGTCGCTGATACATTTTATGGCTTCACGTGCGCTTTTCACACGTTGCAAAGTAATGTAAATCAAAGAGCCATAGTCCATTATTCCATTGGAAGTTTCCAATTCTTTCAAACCACCGTAAGTAGTTTCCGCAATGCACACTTGATGTTCATTCATATTGCCTACCACATTGTAGGTGCGTAGCGCTTGCGGAATTTGCCCCAACTTGGCGCCTGAATCCCATTCAACAACATCCATCATGGTGCCGGCAGGATAGGTGGCGGCTTGCCAATGATAGAGTTCCCCATATAGAGTATGGGAATCTGCTGAGTATGAAACCATAACGGAGCCATCTTTGCTGGCGCCTTTTGTAACAATGAAATTGGTACATGCAAAAGTCTGCATAAGGTTGGCGGATATAAATAATAATACCGCCGAGAAGATTAATTTTTTCATAAAGGTTATTGTATTAATTGGTCATAAATATTTTAAGGGTGCAAAAGTAGAAAAATACGATTGCAAAAATATTTTTTTTTGTTAATGGATTCGAAATATTTTTTGAAAAAAAATTACTTCCCGCCAACTCTATATTCACAATTCATAGCCTCCTCCTATTTCTACTCATTGACAATTTCATGGATTTAAAATACAGTCCGAAATTAAGCAATACAGAAACACGATGTTTCAATAAAAACAATTAATATTTTAAGTGTATAGCTACTCCATTTTGAATATTTTCTTTAAAAAAACAAACCGAAGCTACAAAAAAATAAGTTAATTTGCCGCACTTTTTATACTAATCCTATAAATCTATCCGTTATTTCATATCATTAATAAAATAATTAACCAAAAAACATGTAGCGATGGAAAAATTTGAAAAAAACGAAGTATTGTCAAGAGCAGTGAGAGCGGGAAAACGCACCTACTTTTTTGATGTAAAAACCACGAAAGCAGAAGAAAAATACCTGACAATTACAGAAAGTAAACGCAGATTTAACCCTGATACAGGGTTGTTTAGCTATGAAAAACACAAACTATTCTTGTATAAAGAAGATTTTGAAAAATTTCAAAACGCATTAGGCGCCATTTTAAATTTCATTGAAACAGGACAACTCCCTGATGATAGTTTGTTCGCTTCCGAAAATCAAAGATTTGAAAACAACGAATCATCAGATATTAATTTTGAAGATTTAGACGTATAAAAATGGGAAAAATTATTGCCGTTGTTAATCAAAAAGGAGGGGTAGGAAAAACCACAACAGCCGTCAATTTGGCGGCTTCTTTGTCTGTTTTGGAACACAAAACCTTGCTGATTGACGCAGATCCGCAAGCAAACGCCACCATAGCCGTGGGTGTGGAAGAAAAAGATGTTGAATTTTGTATTTACGATACCTTAATGGGAAACCAATATGTCTCTGATATCGTAAAAAAAACTTGCACCTCAAATTTAGATATAATTCCCTCTCATATTGACTTGATTGGTGCTGAAATCGAGATGATTAGCATTGACAGAAGAGAATACCGCCTGCGTGATGTTTTGCAATCAATTAAAAATGAATACGAATTTATTATTATTGATTGCGCTCCTTCCTTAGGATTAATCACAGTAAATGCTTTAGTGGCAGCTGATTCTGTAATTATCCCTGTGCAATGTGAATACTTTGCCTTAGAAGGACTGGGGAAACTGCTGAACACCATTCGGATTGTTCAAAACGGCATGAACCCCCAATTAGGTATTGAGGGCATTCTGCTTACCATGTATGATGCACGCACTGCCCACTCTAATGCTGTAGTGGCTGATGTGAAGCAATACTGCAAAAACATTGTTTTTGAAACAGTAATTGGTAGAAATGTGCGTATTAGTGAAGCACACAGCAACAGCCTGCCTATCATTTTATATGATATTAAATCAAAAGGCACCATTAATTATTTGAACTTGGCAAAAGAAGTGTTATTAAAGAACGGATATACCCCTCAATCGTAAATATCATGGATAAAAAACAACCCAATAGATTAGGAAGAGGATTAGGATCCTTGTTGGGAGGCACCGACCTTCCTATTGCAACCGATTCTCTGTTAAGAGTTTCCTCAGATGCAAATACCATGATTCGATTAGATTCTATTGAAGTAAACGAACTACAGCCCCGTAAAGATTTCGATGAAACATCTTTACAGGAACTGGCGCTCTCTATTCAATCTTATGGGATTATTCAGCCCATTACCGTACGACCTGTTCAAAATGGAAAATACCAAATCATATCGGGTGAGCGAAGGTATCGCGCTTCGTTGTTGGCAGGATTAAGAGACATTCCTGCTTACGTGCGTACTGTTGACGAAGTGCAAACATTAGAAATGGCATTAGTCGAAAATATTCAACGAAAAGATCTGAACGCCATTGAAATAGCACTTACCTACCAACGACTTTTAAATGAATGCGATTTATCGCATGAAGCATTGAGTATAAAGGTTGGAAAAGAACGCGCCACAGTAACTAATTATCTGCGACTGCTGCGCCTTACGAAAGAAGCACAACAGGCAATCTGTGAGAAACAGATATCCATGGCTCATGCTCGAACATTAGTGGCTGTAGAAGATATTGAATTTCAAAAGAAAATATTGAAAGAGATCATTAAAAATCAACTTTCTGTGCGAGAAACCGAAGCCATTGTAAAGAAATATACCACCGAACTAAAACCGGCTAAAACAAAAGTTAAAGTAACTCTCCCCGATGATGTTATGGATTTTTCAAGAAAATTATCAGATAAATTAAAAAGTAAAGTTTCCATTCAAAAAGATATTTCAGGAAAAGGAAGAATTTCTAT
>WQSU01000029.1 GCA_009787675.1 Lentimicrobiaceae bacterium | reverse complement strand
CCCCCTGCCCCCTTTTCTTTCTTTGTCTTTCAGAGGTTTGCCCAACTTCCAAATTCTACTATATTTGCAGACTTTAAAATCAACCGGAATGTTAGCGGGTAGTAGCAGTATTCAACACCAAAAGGTCGTCAGCGGTTTGCCTGTTGCACGTTACTATAGTTACATTTACGCATCTATCCTCGATACTTTGTTTCTTATGGATTATTACACACATCATAATAAGAAAAAAAATCACAAACCCAAAAAATATTAACCAAAAACACACTTATTATGAAAAAAATTTCACTTCTCGCAGGATTGCTTCTGTTGTTTGCAGTAGCTTCTCCAAATTTCGGACAGCAAGTTCAATAAAAATGTAATTTCGCTGCCTCATTTACTGGAGACTTATGTCTTCGGTTAATCGGAATCTTATGAACCCTAAAAAATACCTCATCGTTGGACTTGGAAATGCAGAACAAAAATATGCCGGAACACGACACAATATTGGTTTTGAAGTGGTGAGTGCGTTGGCGAAAAAGTTAGATGTTACATTCAAATCAGAACGTTACGCTTATAAAGCAGAAGCCAAATACAAAGGACGAACATTGGTGTTGCTCATGCCCACCACCTACATGAACTTGAGCGGGAATGCCGTGCGCTACTGGATGGAAAAAGAGGAGATAGAACCCCAAAACATCCTCATCATCTCCGATGATATTGATTTGCCCGTTGCCACACTGCGCATGCGCCCCAAAGGCGGCGGCGGCTCGCACAACGGCATCAACCACATCATTGAAGTATTGCAACACTCCAACTTCCCACGCTTGCGCTTCGGCATCGGTAAAAACTACCCGCAAGGATACCAGATTGATTATGTGTTGGGTAAATTCTTCCCCGAAGAAATAGAACCCATAACCACTGCCATTGAAAACGCAGCGAATGCCTGCCTGTCGTTTTGTACGGCGGGACTGCAACAAACAATGAACGAGGTGAATAGGATTGATTAGTAATACTATATCCATTTTGTGTATTTTTGCCAAAATTTATAAAAAAAAGAGAAATAGTAATAAAACAGAAAAATGAAAAAAGAACAAATTCAGGAACTTTTTGAAAAGTTGGAGACAGCCCGTTACAATATTGATGACATAGAATGTTGGAGTGCGAGAGAATTACAAACAGTGTTTGCCTATTCTGAATGGCGAAACTTTTTAAAAGTAATAGTTAAGGCAAAGAAATCTTGTGAAAACAGCGGTATTGATGTTTCAGACCATTTTGTTGATACCAACAAAATGGTTGACCTTGGCAGTAGTTCCAAAAGAGCCATTGAAGATGTTGCACTCACCCGCTACGCCTGTTATTTAATAGCCCAAAATGGAGATTCAACCAAAACTGAAGTCGCTTTTGCCCAAACCTATTTTGCAGTTCAAACCCGTAAACAAGAAATTATTGAGCAACGCTTATTAGATGTTGTAAGAGTTTGTGCCAGAGAAAAATTATCTAACAGCGAAAAGAAACTTTCCGGTATCCTTTATGAACGTGGTGTTGACGATAAGGGTTTTGCCATTATTAGAAGTAAAGGCGATACTGCTTTATTCGGCGGGTTTTCAACAAATGACATGAAACTAAAATTAGTCGTTCCTGGGAATCGTCCCTTAGCAGATTTTTTGCCAACCCTAACTATTAAAGCTAAAGATCTTGCTGTTGAACTTACCAGCCACAATATAGTGGAAAATGATTTGCAAGGTGAAAAACCAATAACATCAGAACATATCGAAAACAACAAAGCTGTTAGAAAAATATTATTGGAAAGAGGCGTAAAGCCGGAAACGTTGCCTCCAGCCGAAGACATAAAAAAACTTCAACGCAAATTGAATGCTGATGAAAAGAAGCTTTTGGAAGACACAAAAAAGAAAAATAAAATCATAACCTAAAGATGAGAATTATTCAAGGCAAAAACAAAGGCAAACAGATCCAGGCGCCGGCATCGCTGCCGGTGAGACCCACTACCGATTTGGGAAAGGAGAGCCTGTTCAACATTTTAAACAATTACTTTTTCTTTGATAAGGTTACCGTGCTCGACCTGTTCGCCGGAACCGGAAATATATCGTATGAGTTTGCCTCACGGGGAGCCATTTCGATAACTGCCGTGGACAACTATCAAGGTTGCGCTGACTTTATCAGGCGTACTGCTGAGAAACTTGAATATGACCAAATTACGGTCATTCGGGGCGATGCATTTTCTTTTGTGGAAAAATCTCGCCAAAAGTTCGATATTATCTTCGCCGATCCGCCATACGATTTAACAGGTTTAGAAAAAATTGTAACGCACGTGTTTAACAATCAATTATTAAAGCCCAGCGGCTGGCTCGTTTTAGAACACCCCCGCGAATATGATTTTACCCAACACCCCAACTTCTACGAACATCGTAAATATGGAAAATTAAATTTTTCTTTTTTGGTAAATTTTGAATAAGAAAGATTATTATTTTCGCCGCAATTAATTATTAAACCTGTTTTATTATGCGATATTTTAACATTGCAGGTCCTTGCAACATGGAAAGTCATTACATGATTGAAGCCTCCTCACGCTTGAAAGGAATTGAGCGATTAATTGCCATGGCGCAATATTTTGTCATTCATGCGGCGCGACAAAGCGGAAAAACAACCTATCTGTTAGATTTAACAACAAAATTAAACGATGAAGGTAAGTATTATGCACTTTATTGTTCATTAGAAACTTTGCAAGGTATTGGTGATATAAAAGAAGGAATCCCGCTTATTATTAAATGTATTAAAGATGCTTTATGCGCAAATGAGATTCCAAATCATGAAATTTTTGCACAAAATGCAGATTATGAAAATTTTACTGGAGTTCTAAATAATGAATTAAAAATCTATTGCAAGAGATTGGATAAGCCTTTAGTCCTATTTTTTGATGAAGCAGACTGTTTAAGCGACAGCACTTTAATATCGTTTTTGCGACAATTGCGGGAAGGGTATGTAACCCGACAATTAACGCCGTTTGTGCATTCAATCGCGTTAGTGGGCATGAGAAATATTCGCGATTACAAGGCAAAAGTACGTCCCAATAGCGACACATTAGGATCTGCAAGTCCGTTTAATATTGTTACAGAAGTCTTAACCCTTAAAAATTTCACTCGGGAAGAAGTGGAATCACTGTACAAACAACATACCGATGAGACAGGGCAAATATTTGAAAATGATGCTATTGATTTTATTTATAAACAAACGCAAGGGCAACCATGGTTAGTGAATGCCATTGTTCGCGAAATTATCGTAAATACATTGCAATTCGATTACACTAAGCCTGTTACAGCCAAATTAGCCGAAGAAGCAATCCAAACCATCATCCTGCGGCGCGATACACATATTGACAGCCTCTTAGAACGTTTGAAAGAGGAACGCGTACGCAGAATCATTGAGCCGCTGGTAATGGGCGGCAACCAGCCTATTGACCGCCTTTCTGATGATTATCAGTATGTTTGTGATTTGGGTTTGATAACAAAAGGGGAAAGAATCATGCCCTCAAATCCTATTTATGGAGAGGTGATTGCCCGCTATTTATCACTCAATTATCAAAATGATTTTGGCACGGAAGAAAAACTAAGCCAAACATCACGCTATATACACGATAATCAAATTGATATGTCTATGCTAATGTGTGATTTCCAACAGTTTTGGCGTGAAAACAGCGATATTTGGAGAATGAAATATCAATATCAGGAAGCGGCTCCCCATCTCATTTTGATGGCTTTTCTTCAACGCATTATCAATGGCGGCGGGCAAATTTTTCGCGAAATGGCGGCAGGAACAGGACGCACCGACATTTGCCTGGTTTTTGAAGGGAAAAAATATCCTGTGGAACTGAAAATAAGAAGAGGAGACAAATCTTTACAGGATGGGTTAAGACAAACCGCTGAATATATGGATACTTACGGCTGCAACGAAGGCTGGCTCGCCTTGTTTGACCAACGCCCCGAAATAGATTGGAATGATAAAATTTATATAAAGAAAGAAACCATAAACGACAAAACCATACACATAATTGGCCTCTAAAATTTAATAAATATCTCAATATAAAATTATTACAATATGAATACCTCCTCCTTCTCCCTTTCTCCCTTCTCCCTTTCTGCTTTCTGCTTTCTCCTTTCTGCCTTCTCCCTCCTCCCTTGTTCCGCCCAAACTCTTGACCTCAACGATCTTATCTCCGGAAAATACCGAACCGAGTCTCTGCAAAACCTGCGTTGGCGAACCAACACCAACCAATATGTGTTTGTGAAAAATGATACGGTTTTTTTAACGGATGCTAAAACAGCGAAAAAAGAGGTTTACTTTACTTTTGCTGAAATACGTGCGTTGACCCCGGAAAAAGATTTGGGAAATCACCTGTTTTTTAACTTTTTAGATGAAAACACACTCTACTTTCCTGCGCAGAAATTAAAAATAACCAATCCGAAAAACAACCCAAAGATTACTTTTTATGAAATAGAAAACATTATTGATCAATCTATTAATGACGAATTGTTTGTGGTAAAGGAAGATGGTGCAGTGTTTGTAAAAAGCGTCAAAAACAACTATCACCCTATCATCATCTCATTGGATACCGGGAAACATATTGTGTTTGGGAAAGCAGTGCACCGCAATGAGTGGGATATTGATAGAGGGCAATATATCTCTCCCAAAGGCAATTACATTGCTTTTTACCGCATGGATGAAAGCATGGTGGAGGATTATCCCCGATTAAAAGGGTATGGAGATATTGCTACCGTTGAAATGATTAAATACCCAATGGCAGGCAGGGCAAGCCACGAAGTTACGGTTGGCATCTTTGATGTAAATGCTTCTACAAAAGCTAATAAACCTGTTTATCATTATGTTAAAACTCATAAAAACGACGGCGAATTTTTAATCTCATTAACCTTTTCTCCCGACGAAAAATCGTTTTTTATTACCCACCTGAATCGTGCACAAAATCATGCAAAACTTATTGAATATGATGTTGCTACAGGAAATAAAGTACGTGTTTTATTAGAAGAACTGGATGAGCGCTGGGTAGAACCCTCTACCCCCATCACTTTCTTGAACGACGGGAATTTTATTTGGAAAAGCGACCGCAACGGTTTTTCACATCTATTTTTATATGATAAAACCGGAACGTTTCTCAAACAGCTTACTACCGGTAATTTTAATGTAATCAACATCTTAGGACTTGATGCCAAGCAGGAAAATCTGTTTTTCACGGCTGCCGCGCCCCAGCCCACCGACAGAAATGTTTTTTGCGTTCATCTTAAAAAAGGAAATATCACCACTTTAACCTCCGAGTCAGGGGCGCATAATCCTAATTTTTCATCCTATTTTAATTATTTTATAGATGATTTCAACAATTTGACGACCCCACGGGAAATCACACTGCGCGACGCTAAAGGAAAGATTCTGAACAGATTACTCTATTCTAAAAACCCTTACGCTCATCTTAATTTAGGCAACGTTTCTATGGGAAAAGTACAAAATGCAGAACAAATTGATTTGTATTACCGCACAATTTTACCCCCAAACTTTGACCCGAATAAGAAATATCCTGTCTTTTTATATGTGTATGGCGGACCTCATTCCCAGATGGTTACCAACACATTTATGTCGGGAGGCGGCTTTTTGTACTACATGGCGCAGCAAGGTTTTATTGTTTTCTCGTTAGACAATCGCGGCACGGCAAATCGCGGAAGTGAGTTTGAAAAAGTTATTCACCGTCGCTTGGGAACTTACGACGTGGAAGACCAAATGTGCGGAATAAACTACTTAAAATCACTGCCTTATGTTGATGAAAATAAAATTTGCGTGGATGGTTGGAGCTACGGCGCATTCATGGTCTTGTCGCTCATAACGCAACATCCTGAGGTGTTTGCCTCCGCTTCTTTAGGCGGACCGGTAGTGGATTGGAAGTGGTATGAAGTTTATTACGGCGAACGCTACATGGACACACCTGAGGAGAACCCCGAAGGTTACGCCCAAGCTTCTATACTTGATAAAGTGGGTAAAATTAAAGCCAACACCCTGATTTTTCACGGCGGCTTGGATGATGTTGTGGTACAGCAACATTCGTTGGAACTGCTGGAACAAGCGGTAAAAGAGGGCGTTTTGCTAAACTATTATGTCTATCCTTCTCATGAACACAACGTTCGCGGCAAAGACCGCGTGCATTTGTGGAGGATGATTGAGAATCATCATAAGAAATAAAAGTCGCCAATGTAATTAAATTACGATTGAAGAAAATTACTATTTTCGCATGCTAAAACCCAAATTAATATGAAAAAACAAGAACAATTAAACATGACCTTAATATTGGCTTTAATTCCTCAAGCATTCTCACACTTTCTCAATTCACTATTGGCGTTATTTATAAATTTTAGTTTCATCTCTATTTATTTACCATGAAAGTACTAATGTTTGGTTGGGAATTTCCTCCTCATATTGCAGGTGGTTTAGGCACTGCCTGTTACGGCCTCACTAAAGGGTTGGCAAAAAACAATGTGGAAGTGCTTTTTGTGATGCCCAAAGCATCGAGAGAAGAGGATGAGTCTTACGTTAAAATCATCAACGCCAGCGATGTGGAGGTGAATACGCGCCTTGTGCATCTGCAAGCCTTTTCCGAGGAGGTTCAATTTATAGAAGTAGAGTCGAAATTGGTGCCCTATCTCGGCGTGGATGAGTACTATCGTATTGTTGACCAATTGAATAGCGGTATTCTGGAAGATGAAAAGATGGGCGGAAAACGAAAATACGAGTTCTCCGGAAAATATACCGCCAACCTGATGAATGAAGTGGAACACTACGCCATGGTAGCTGCGGAAATTGCTCGAAACTACAACTTTGACATCATCCATGCGCACGACTGGCTCACCTACAAAGCCGGTGTTGCCGCCCGAAAAGTAAGTGGAAAACCATTGGTGGTGCACGTACACGCTACCGAGTTTGACCGCTCAAGCGATCACAACAGAAACGACATCGTGTATGGTTTGGAGCGCTACGGCATGCAGGAAGCCGATGCCGTTTGCGCAGTAAGCGACTTAACCCGCAATATCGTGATTCAAAAGTATGGCATTCCTGCTGAAAAGGTGTTTACACTGCATAACGCGGTGGAACCTACCGGAAAAGAGGTCGTACGTGAAAAATATGTGGAGGAGAAGATTGTTACTTTTCTGGGGCGCGTAACCTTTCAAAAAGGTCCCGAATATTTTGTAGAAGCTGCCAAAAAAGTACTGGAAAAAGTGCCCAATGTGCGCTTTGTGCTTGCCGGCGACGGCGACATGATGGCGCAAACCATCAGCCGCGTTGCTGAGCTGGGCATTGCCGACCGTTTTCATTTCACCGGATTTTTAAGAGGCGCCGACATTGACCTGATGTTTGGCATGAGCGATGTGTATGTAATGCCCTCTATTTCAGAACCATTCGGTATTTCTCCATTGGAAGCGATGCGGGCAAACGTGCCCACCATCATCTCTAAACAATCGGGGGTTGCCGAAGTGCTTACCCACGCCATCAAAGTGGATTTCTGGGACATTGACGGCATAGCAGACGCAATCTACGGCATCATTAACTACCCAGCACTCTCCGATTTCTTTGCTGTGAAAGGAAAAGAGGATGTGGATAATTTGAAATGGGAGTATGTGGCTAAGAAACTGAAGGAGATTTATAGACAGACCATGGAAAAAGTTTAAGAATAATACCCGCCTGCTTTTCTGGAACCTTTAAATTCAATTAAATCGGACTCTGTCAATTCCTTTATTAATATTGGTTATCGTTATCTTTTTAACAAATAAAAAAAATTTACTTATGAAAAATAGAATTCTAATTTTAGTTACTACAATATATGCTCTGCTCTGCAATACCATTACAGCTCAAACTCCCAATAATGAAACAGAACAAAGTAAAAAAACAAGATCAGTTCCTAAGCATGAAATAGGACTTTCTATTGGAGCATTCCCAACGATAGGTTGTTTTGTAACTCCTGATAAAGGTATTTTTCCTGATGATCCCATTTTTAGCCACACTGAGCATCTAAAACGTGATAACGGAATGTATGAAAAGATGTGCAATTTTGGGTCTTATACTCTCAATTACAATTATTCATTTAATTCAAAACATTGCATTGGCGCATCATTATCATGGGTAGGTAAATATATTGACACATATTGGATATATTCTGGGGATTGGGTACATCCTCATCCCATAGATACGGTTCGTGGAAGTGGGTGGAAGCATTATTTCTCTTTACAAGTAAATTATCGCCAAACTTATTATAGTAAAAATGATAAAATCTCTTTGTATTGGGGCGTTTACGTTGGTGTGCTTTTGTGTATAAGAGATAAGGATATACTCCCTAAAGAAACTATATATGTGCTTTTTGGAACTATAAGTAATAAGAGGTATTACTTTGCGCCGATCATGCAACTCAATGCTTTTGGGGTAGAATTTGGAAAAAAATGTCTGTTTTTTATGGAATTAGGGATTGGCAATCAAGGGCTTTTTAAAACTGGAATTAGGGCAAAATTTTAAACGTTATAATTTTGTATATCGAAATAATTAAAATTAAATGATAAACAAAAATTAATAATATGAAAAAGAAAACAATTTTTGCAGTTTTGATATTGCATTCTATCATACTGCAAGCACAATATAAATCTGCATATACGGCAGAATTTGACAGTATTTTTGCCAATATGAGTCGTATTGCAGAAAAAATCATTCATTCATTTGGATTTCAATATAATAACACTTTTCACGCCAAAGGAAAATTTGAATACAGGGATGCGCCCAATTATTATTTGGGGGCGCATCCCTGTATTTCTTACGGACGTGAATATATTGTAAAATACAATCTTACTTTTCCCTCCGGCTGGGGAATAACCACCGACTTTGTGGCAGGAAACAGAGATTTTATGACTTGGAGATATGGAGAAAATGGTAAAAAACAGTATATGTATTTTTTGTGGGTAGAATCGTTGACCCCCGTTTTGAATTATACTTATTTTGGCGGACAATTAAAAGCCTCTTATGTGTATCGTTTGCATGAAAAAATAACCATACAGCCCGAAGTTGGAATAAAATTGCTGAAATACATTCCACATGCGGAAGGCTCTATACAAGTAACCATAGAGGCTGATGAACTTGGAAATCCGATATTTACAGATGTATGGCTATGGCGCGATCTGAGTAATGATGATTTGTACGATAAATTTATGCCTGAATTAACAGCAGGTATAAACTTTTTATTTCACTCTAAAAAAGATCCGCGCCATAGCTTTATTTTGGGATTAAACGGAACGCTGGGTTTTATTGATCGCTATACAGGCTGGCAACGGTTTGATAAAAATACGCCACCCGAAAAAGCAGATATTCGAATGAAATATGGCTCCTCTTTTTTCGCTTTGAATTTAGGCTATGAATTTACAGGATTTAAAAAACCGTTATATAAAACCAAAAAATACAGAAGAGAGAGAAGAGCTAACATGCAGTTTGAAACTTTTGATTTTTCAAAACCCGTACACTCCATAGGAATTTATTTTACATCAGGTTTAAGCTTTTAACCTCACATGAAAGATACGCAAGGAAAATTTTTTCCTCAATCCGTTTCCTGTTTTGTGCCCGAATTTAACCTTAGATACAATTTATCAGTTAAAAATGGATTAGGTTTTGTCGTAGAAATACCTATGGGTTTGTTCAATAGAAATACTTACTATTCTTTAAGCTTATTATTTCCTGACCCTGAAACTGTTTGGGCAGATGGAAAAGCTGTTGGTTCTGGTTGGATTCAAAAAATAGGTATGAGAGTTCCCTATATGGGCTTGGCGCTCAAATTTTCTTATCCTACTCAGATTCATAGAAATATGTTTATTCAACCGGAAGCAGGAATTAAATTTATGCCTTTCGTTTATACTTCAAGTAGTTTTGAACAAGAGGGACCGCTTGCAGAAAATATTTATTACATTGATAATGAACATAATACGACAAACGTAGTATGGTTGCATAATTGCCCTACTATTTCGCAGAAAAACTATGCTATTCCTGATCTTACAATTGCTGTCAACTTTATGGTACATGGGAAAAAACCACATCATAATTTTATTTTCGGTATCAATGCCAATATTGGGTTGGCGGATAGAGTGAAATGGAATTATCATACAACAGAAGTCATTCCTTCACATCTACAATCTTCAGGCAGCTATGGGTGGAAAAGCACTTACGTAGGATTTCATGTAGGCTATCAATTTATGACAGCAGGTGCAAGGAAAATTTTGTAAAGAATTAGTAAACAACTCGTAGTGGATTTTAATTTTGTTTGGAATCATTTTTTTTTTCACTATTGTCCGAAATAAAAAAACTTCCTTAATATTGGTTATCGTTATCTTTTTAACAAATAAAAAAAATTTACTTATTTTTGCACTCTTTTATCATCTTATGATAAGATTAATCAGATATTAATTATGATAAATAAATAAATAACAAAAAATTACGATAATAGTGGTTTTATTCTAAAACATGATTTTAATGAAAGTATTTTATCTGTTTTTAATAACTTTTCTTTTTACTAATATTGGATTTTCTCAGAACGACACGATAAAAAAAATTTTTGAACTTCCCGAAATTAAAATCTATTCTGCCGGTAAATTTGAAAACAACATTAAGGATGTTAGTTGTAAAATTGATGTTATTGATTTGAAAAAAGACGAGTTAATTTTGCCGCAAACAGCCGGTGAACTTTTGGCACAAAGTGGAGCCGTGTTTCTGCAAACCAGTCAACTGGGAGGAGGTAGCCCCGTGATTCGCGGTTTTGAAGCCAATCGTGTGTTATTAGTAATTGACGGTGTGCGCTTAAACAACACCATTTACCGTAGCGGGCATTTACAAAATGTCATTACCATTGATCCCAATGCTTTAGAACGCGCCGAAGTGTTGCAGGGACCTGGTTCCGTGGTTTATGGCAGCGATGCCTTAGGGGGAGTGATGGCTTTCTATACTAAAAATCCTGAGTTTGCCAACGAAAACCGAAAGTTTCTCGTTTCCGGAACAGCTTCATTAGATTTCCAAACCGCAAGTCTAAGTCCTGCGGGAAATTTTACGCTAAATTTAGCCGGACGAAAATTTGCCTCGCTAACTTCCTATTCTTACAAAATGGTGAATGACCTGCGGGTTGGGCGTAATATGAACCTCAATTACGGCGACTGGGGACTTTGCAATTATTATGCACAACGTATTGATGATAAGGATTCTACTGTAAAAAATCACAAACCATGGGCTATGAAAAACTCAGGATACCAACAATGGGATGTTTTACAAAAGTTTGTATATCAACCCACTTCCAATATTTCGTTAGTTGCCAATTTGCAAGTCTCAACTTCTACAAACGTGCCCCGCTACGACCGTTTGTTAAATATGAAAGGGAAAGATATGGAGTATGCCGAATTTTACTATGGTCCGCAAGACCGTTTCTTTGGGTATTTAACGTTGAGTGTTAAAAATCAGAAACATTTTGATGATATGCGCATTACTTTGGGCGGACAATATATTGAAGAATCCAGAGTGCAGCGGAAATTCAGAAGCAATGACAAACGCTTTCAAAACGAAGCTGTTGCAATTGGAAGCCTTAATGCTGACTGGCAGAAAAAATTGGGTAAAACGAAAAATTTTGAATTGTGCTGGGGCATCGAAGGCACGTTCAATAAAGTTAATTCTCAAGCCTATAACCTAAATATTGTAACCGATGAGAAACGATACAATGCCGTTTCCCGATATCCTGACTCTTTGAACCATGTGTATAATCTTTCTACCTACCTCACTCATTCATGGAAAATAAATCCAAAATGGATTTTCAGTCAGGGCGTTAGATTTTCCTATCAATATTTGCATTCTTGTTATACAGACACGATGATGCGTTTAACCAAATTTCCGTTCAACAAAACGATGGTTAACCAAACGGCAGCGCCCACAGGGTTTTTAGGCTTGGTTTTTATGCCGAAAAAATCGTGGCGTTTTGCCTTGAATCTGTCGTCAGGGTTCAAATCTCCAAACGTGGATGATATGACTAAAGTAAACGACTCAAAAGCTGATGACCGTCAGTTGATTATCCCCAATCCACAATTAAAACCGGAATATGTATATAATGCAGATTTAAGTATTGAAAAAAACATAAGGAACAAATTTCGTTTAGGGATAACCGGCTTTTTTTCTATTAACCAAAATGTTGTGGATATCGCTAAAACTCAACTCAATGGAGAAGATTCTGTAATTTTCAGCGGAAGAATGTGCGATGTGTATTCATTGCAAAATATTGGATTAGGATATATTACAGGCATTCAAGGTTTTATTGATTTACAAATCACAAAATTCTTTAATATTAACGGAAATGTAACTTACACTTATGGGAGAACCATTGAGAATACGCCGCAACCCTTAAGTCACATTCCTCCGGTTTACGGAAAGTTATCTTTCCTTTTCAAACACAAGGGATTTACAGGCGATTTTTACGTGCGTTTCAATGGGTGGAAATACTCTAACGACATCAATGTTTTGGGAGAAGATAACTATACGATGGGCTTGCCCAATGGCAACGGGGGCTATTTCGGCTTCCCTGCATGGTTTACGCTAAACGCTAAAGTTTCGTATAAAATCAACAATTACATCACTTTACACGCAGGTATTGAAAATATGCTGAACACCTATTATCGTTTAAACGCTTCGGGAATTTCCGCACCGGGAATTAATGGGATTGTGGGGTTCAGGCTTGGGTTTTGATTTCAAATTTAGCAATCTAACAAGCGTGTTCTTATTCCAAACTTTAATTTTGATTATCATTATAATTTCCTCTATAAATCCTAAATCTTCTCTGCCCTCTATTATTCTGCAACATGTTGTTTTATAGCAATATTGATATTTTATCATGTAAGGTATAGATAATAAAATACTTGTGATTATTTCACAATAGGTGTTTTAAGAAAAAAATAAGATACTTTCCTCTACGAGTTTTCTTGTCTCACACGCGCTTTTGCAATATTTTGCGAGATTTTATTTTTTGTGCTGTTTGATCATTTCTTGGTCTTAATCCTGCCCATCCAACCAAGTGGGTCGCTTTTTGAAAAGCGCTCATATCATTACCAATTTCAGCAAGAATACATAGTGCGCTGAGTAATCACTTGCTCTCCATATTTGTTACGCGTTCTTCCATGAACCAAACGACACAACCGGATAGGATCGTGTTCACCTGAAATAATGGCTTTGATTATTTTACGTAACGAAACATTACTGCC
>WQSU01000028.1 GCA_009787675.1 Lentimicrobiaceae bacterium | reverse complement strand
CAATATAATAACTGTTAGTCATACATCAACTTGTTGATAATATCTTCTACGCTGATGCCCTCAGCTTCCGCTTTATAGTTTTTGATAATACGGTGTCGTAAAATGTTGTGAGCCACGGCTCTTACGTCTTCAATATCGGGAGAGAGTTTTCCCGACAGGATGGCATGGGTGCGCGCGCCAATGATAAGGAATTGCGAGGCGCGCGGACCTGACCCCCAAGCCAAATAATCTTTTGCCCACTGGTGCCCAGTCCCTGTAAATGGGCGCGTAAGCGTTGCCAAACGCACCGCATATTCATACACATTCTCGGCAATAGGCACTTTTTGAAGCAGTTTTTGATAATAGATAATCTCCTCAATAGACAAAATCTGGTTTGGCTCGTTCATGTCTCCGTGAATCGTTGTTTTCACAATATCTACTTCTTCATTAAAAGCAGGATAATCTAAATATATGTTAAACATGAAGCGGTCTTGTTGTGCTTCGGGGAGTGGGTAGGTACCTTCCTGTTCAATAGGGTTTTGCGTTGCCAGCACAAAAAATGGATCGGGCAAAGCATAGGTTACGGCATTCATACTCACGGAGCGCTCCTGCATCGCTTCCAGCAAAGCCGACTGCGTTTTGGGAGGCGTACGGTTGATCTCATCCGCCAAAATAATATTGGCAAAAACGGGTCCTTTCACAAACTTAAACTTGCGGTTTTCATCCAAAATCTCTGTTCCCATAATGTCTGACGGCATCAGGTCGGGGGTGAATTGGATACGGTTATAAGTTAAGTTAATTGTTTTTGCAATAGTAGTAATCATCAATGTTTTAGCCAATCCGGGCACGCCTATGAGTAAGGCATGGCTACGGCTAAAGAGCACCATGAGTACATTCTTCACAATTTCATCCTGTCCCACAATCACTTTGGCAATCTCTTTTCTCAGGGCAGCATATTTGTCCACAAAAGCCTCAATAGCTTCTACATCATTTTTAAATTGAATATTCATAAGTTTTTTAGGTTAGTTAATTTGCCAACGTATAACGAAGTCGCAATTTTTATATTTTTCATCAATTTTAATACTTGTAACTTTTACTTTATTCACTACCCATTTCTCAAGGGCGCTGTTTTTCTTTTCCTCCAAAGCGGCGTTTTTAATCACGTCATAGTCTTCCACCAAATTGGCTTTATGGGGCGCTACTTTGCTTTTTAAATACAGGAGGCGATAGGAGAGTACTCCGTCATCATTAATATATACAATCGGTGAGGAAAGTTCTCCGGAAATCAGTTTGTCTAAAGTAGCGAAAGTTGCTTGATCTAACGATTCTTTATCAAATTTTGTTGAGAGAGAATAAGGGTTGATCACCCATCCGCCGCTCAATCTGTTAGGGTCTTCAGAAAAAAGCAGTGCAGCTTCGCTGAACTCCATTTTATTGTCTTTAATCACCTGTTTCACGCTGTCTAAATATTCAATAGCATTCACCTGCGCTTCTGCAGAGGGCTTGGGTTGTATCAAGATATGTGATAACTTTATTGATTCTCCTCTGCGTTCGTGGAGCATAATGATGTGGTATCCTGCGCGGGTTTTCACTACGTGAGAAATTTCGCCGGACTTGAGGTTAAATGCAACAGCCTCAAACTCAGGATAGAGTACGCCGCGTTCTACAAAACCTAAATCTCCACCTTTAGAGGCGCTTCCTGGGTCATCGGAATACAAGCGTGCTAACATTGAAAATCTGTTTTTCGGATTATCATCACGAAGCGCTTGTTCTCTGTAACTCTCTAATTTAGCTTTTATGTCAGCAATTTCAACTTCACTGACCGGAGGGGTTTTCAGGATGTGCCCAAACTCGTAAGTGGCAGGCACCACAGGCATACTGTCAATTCCTAACTTATTTACAAAAGATTTTACTTCTGAAGGAGTTATGGCAATATTTGAGGTAATGCTATTTTGAACTTCCTCAATATAGATTTGGTCGCGCACAACCTCGCGCATATCTTTTCTTATTTCCGCCATACTTTTTCCAAAATGTTTTTCAATCAACCTGGAGTCTCCGCCAGCAACTTGCATAAAATAGTTCATCCTCCAGTTGAGCGTAGCTTCTATTTGTTGTTCGGTAACTACAATACTATCCACATCTGCTTGGTGCAGCATCAGTTTGGTATATACAAGATGCTCAAGAACCATACATCTTTCATCTTCATCTTCATCTTTTACTGTAAATTGTGCACTATATTCGGCGTATGCTTGCTCTAAATCCGATTGAAGAATAATTTCTTTGCCAATGGTGGCAATAATCTTGTCTATTGAAGTTTGTGCATTTACAAAACAAAAACTAATGGCAAAAAAAATACATAAAGGAAGCAAACGTCTCATACAAATTATAAAAAGGGTGCAAAAATATGCTTTTTTCATTATACGGTACAATCAACATTTTAAAATTTCCTATTAATTTGCGCCCCAAAATTTTAATCTAAAATATGATCAATCAAAAACTATTAAATCCTAAAAGTATTGTCGTAATAGGTGCATCAAACGATGTGCAAAAGCCCGGTGGCAAGGTGTTTAAACATTTGTTGGAAAGTTCGTTTGCAGGAAATGTGTATGCCGTAAATCCCAAAGAAACCAACGTACAGGGCGTGCCTTGTCTTTCCCAAGTGGAAGATTTGCCGCAAGTGGATTGCGCCATTTTAGCTGTTGCCGCAAAGTTTTGCCCACACGCCGTGGAGGTGTTGGCGCGCCAAAAAGAAACCGGCGGCTTTATCATCCTCTCCGCAGGTTTCTCTGAAGAAAACGAGGAGGGCGCCAAGTTAGAAAAACAGATTGTTGATACCATTAACAGTGTGGACGGAACGTTGATTGGTCCCAACTGCACAGGATTTTTAAACAGAAACTATAACGGTAATTTTGCCAAGCCGGTGCCACAACTGCAATCCAAAGGGATTGACTTTGTAACCGGTTCGGGCGCTACCGCCGTCTTCATTTCAGAGTGGGGCATCACCAACGGTTTGCCCTTCAACAGCATCTGGGCAGTGGGAAACTCTGCACAAACCGGCATCGAAGACGTGTTGGAGCACTTGGACGAAACGTTCAACCCCACCACAAGTTCTCGCGTCATTATGTTGTACATGGAAAATGTGCGAAATCCGAAAAAACTGTTGAAACACGCTGTTTCTCTGTATCATAAGGGTGTGCGCCTTGCTGCCATAAAATCAGGAGGTTCTGCTGCGGGAAGTCGCGCCGCCTCGTCTCACACGGGCGCGCTGGCAACCAACGATGTTGCTGTGGATGCGCTCTTCAGAAAAGCCGGCATTGTGCGCTGCAACAACCGCGAAGAACTCACCACTGTGTGCTCTATCTTTATGCACCCCGAAGTGAAAGGGAAAAACATCGCCATTATCACTCACGCAGGCGGTCCCGCAGTGATGCTCACCGATACGCTCTCCAACAACGGGTTGGAAGTGCCGCACCTTGAAGGTGAAAAAGCTAATGCGCTGTTGACTAAACTTTTCCCAGGCTCATCCGTAGCCAATCCAATCGACTTCCTTGCCACCGGCACGGCAGAACAACTGGGTTACATTATTGATGCCTGCGAAAACGACTTCGATAATATTGACGCCATGGCGGTGATTTTTGGCTCGCCCGGACTGTTCCCCAACTGGGATGTTTATGAGTTGTTAGATAACAAGATGAAAACCTGCAAAAAGCCCATCTTTCCCATTCTTCCTTCCATCTTAAATGTAAAAGAAGAGATTGCCGATTTCATTGAAAATAAACACCGTATTAATTTTCCTGAGGAATGTGTGTTTGGAAACGCATTAGCAAAAATAGTGAACAGCCCCAAACCGCAACCGCTACAGCCCGAACTGCCAAAAGTGGATCGCGACGCCATCAGAAAAGTGATTGACCACTGCGAAAACGGCTACCTGCGCCTTGACGAAATTAGCGCGCTGTTAGATGCAGCAGGTATTTCACGCAAACAGGAAATGGAAGTTACCACAGGAGAAGCTGCCGTAGCTGCTGCCCAACAAATGGGTTTTCCGTTGGTAATGAAAGTGGTGGGTCCCGTGCATAAATCCGATGTGGGCGGCGTAGTTTTAAATGTGAAAGATGAAGCTACCGTTGCTCGTGAATTTGAACGTCTCATAAAAATAAAAGACACCTACGCCGTTGAAATTTGCCCTATGTATTACGGCACGGAAATCTTCATCGGCGCCTCAAAAGAGGAAAAATTTGGACATCAAATTCTGTTCGGCTTGGGCGGCATCTTCATTGAAGTGCTCAAAGATGTGAAAGCCGCTTTAGTTCCCGTTGGAAAACAGGAAGCGTTGGATTTAATGCAATTGCTGCGCGGCTACAAAATCTTGAAAGGCGTTCGGGGACAAGAACCCGTAAACGAAGAACGGTTTGCAGATACTATTACACGCGTTTCGGCGTTAGTAGAAATAGCGCCGGAAATTGCCGAAATGGACTTAAACCCTTTATTAGGAACCTCAAAAAGTATAATCGCAGTTGATGCACGCATTAGAGTAGAAAAATGAATCTGTTAGTTCTTCTTCCCCGCGTTCCCTACCCGCTTGAAAAAGGAGATAAATTAAGGGCATTCTACCAAATTAAAGAGTTGTCGGAATACCACGACATCTACTTGGTGGCTTTGCAAGATAGTGCGTTGCACCACGAAGCATTGGAAAAAATAGAACCTTATTGCAAAGAGATTCACATCATTCGACTGACTTTGTTTTCTAAACTGCGCGGCATTATTCGGGCATTCTTCAAAGGTTTGCCGATGCAATGCGGCTACTTCTACAGTTATAAAGCCAAAAGAACCATTGATGACCTCATCCACAAAATATACCCCGACCACATCTATTGTTTTATGATTAGAATGGCGGAATATGTAAAAAAACACAAAGATTGCCATACTACATTAGATTATCAGGATGTGTTATCCATGGGCATGAAACGTCGGTATGAAAAAGCATCGTTTTTTAAAAAACCGATTTTTTTGTATGAATATCAAGCATTAAGACGTTACGAAAAAAATATCTTCTCCTGTTTTACTAACAAAACCATCATCACGAGCATTGATCGTGAGTTGATTCCGCATCCTCAGAGGCAGTATATTCACGTAATTCCGAATGGTATTGATTTTGAGAAATTTAACTATATTAAAACAGAAAAAAAGTATGATTTGATTTTTACCGGCAACATGTCCTATTCGCCCAATGTGGATGCGGCGTTATTTCTGGCAAAATCTATTTTCCCCAAACTGCTTCGCCAGCATCCAGATTTAAAATTATGCATTTGCGGAGTTGCTCCCGTACCGGCAATTAGAGCGTTAGATTCTGATAATATTCGTGTTACCGGTTGGGTAGATGACATTTCTGTTTTTTATGCAGCATCGAAAATTTTCATTGCCCCCATGCGTATAGGTACAGGCTTGCAAAACAAAGTGCTGGAAGCCATGGCGATGAAGTTGCCGAGCATCACCTCTGCCCTTGCCGGACAACCCATTGAAGGCGCTACCCACAACAACGAACTGCTCATTTGCAATAATCTAGACGAATACGTAGCCGCCGTTTCCAACCTGCTCACCGACAAAAAATTCTACAAAACCATCTCCGAAAACGGCTACCAATTTGTGAAAACCCACTACGATTGGAAAGAGATCGGAAAAGTACTGGAGGAGGTGGTGAATGAGGATGTTAATGATTAATGTAGATCGCAAGTTGTTACAATATTTTGTGTAGTTTTGCACACTAATTAATAAATTGAGTTGGACAATGGAAACAACAGTCATTAAAATTGGAAATTCATTAGGGTTTAAAGTCCCTGAAGCAATTATCAAGGATTTTAATCTTAAAGCCGGAGTAAAAGTTAAGATGGACTTAAAACAAGATGGAGCTCTCATTTTTCGGAAAAGATCAAAAATAAGAGAAGGCTGGAGCAGTGCATTTGCGATGTATGCCTTAAACGGGGAGGATAAACCACTTTTGCCTGATTTTCTTGATTCAGAAATAAATGTACTTTTATAGAATTATGAAAAGGTACGAATTATATGCTGTAAATCTTGACCCTACGATTGGAGTTGAAATGAAGAAGACAAGACCTTGCCTAATCATATCTCCAGACGAAATGAATAAACATCTGCAAAGTGTTATTGTTGCTCCATTAACTACTCAATTTAAGATTATTCCTACTAGAATTAAAATTGAAGCTAACCATTCTAATGGTTTGTTAGAAACAAGTTATGTAGCTTTAGATCAACTTAAAACTATTGATAAAATACGCTGTGTTACTAAAATAGGAATAATCTCAGATATAGATGCTATGAGAGTAGCAGATATATTAGTGGAGATTTTTCAATATTAAATAACAATAAAAAACAAAACTTCGAACCTTAAAAAATCCCCCCCCCTATGATTCAACGCAAACAAACCCTCTACCTTTTCTTCGCAGGATTAATCCCTTTAGTACTGCTTTTCATCTCTTTAGGACACGTTTCTACAGAGGTGAGCTATTATGAATACTCTGCTTTTGCAGTTCGGGAAGCTACTCCTGATCAAACATTTATACTAAGCACAGTAGGAAATGCGCTGCTGCTCATTACCACTTCAGTATTGTCTTTTATTACCATTTTTCTGTATAAAAACCGCAAAATGCAACTCAACCTCATATCGCTTAACATGTTGATAATCTTGTTAGCCATCTTTTCTGTCATGTATATTTATCCGAAATTTATTTTTGAAAGAAATATAAATTTAAATGGTGCAACCGTAGAATACAATTACACCATTTTAATTATTTTCATTTCAGCCATCGGGTATTATTTAGCGAAGAAAGCGATTGCCAAAGATGAGGCGCTTATAAGAAGCGCGGATAGATTGCGATAATCTATTTCTTTTCCACTACTTTTACAGAGACTATTTTAATATCAGTTACGGGGCGGTCGCCTTGGTCTTTGGGTTGTGCGGCAATTTTATCCACAACATCCATTCCGTTAGTTACTTCACCGAAAATGGTGTATTGACCATCCAAGAAGTGTGCGCCGGCAGGATTGTCCACGATATAAAACTGCGAACCTGAGGAAGCGCGTTGGGGGTTAACCTGGTCGCCTTGACGAGCAGCTGCTACCGCGCCGCGTTTGTGTGTGTACTGGGGCAAAAATTCGGCAGGGATAGTGTAGCCGGGACCGCCCGAACCCAAACGTTGTCCTTTAGCCGCCTTTTTAGAATCAGGATCGCCGGTTTGAATCATAAAATTTTGAATAATTCTGTGGAACAGCACGCCATCATAAAAACCGTCGTTTGCCAACTTAATAAAATTGTCGCGGTGCAGCGGTGTTTCATTGAAAAGCACCATGGTAATAGTGCCCAAAGAGGTTTCAATAACTACTTCTTTCATAACATTTTCTACTTTTTTTAAAACTTCTTTTTGAGGTTCTGCTGTTGTGGTTGCAGTTTGTTCTGCTTTTGCATCTGTTTTTTTCGTTTGCGCAGTACAACTTACTGACAGCATTAAAGATAAGATTAATAATAAACTGATGTTTTTCATACTTTATAAAATTTATGGATTTATTTTTACAAATGACATTTCAACATTGTAATTGATAAAATATTTTATTTCTCTAAACCTTAGTAGCGGGGGCAGGACTCGAACCTACGACCTCCGGGTTATGAGCCCGACGAGCTACCACTGCTCTACCCCGCAATGTGGCGGCAAAAATAATATTTTTTTTATATCAATGTAATTACCCAATAAATAAATCCTACCGGAACAGCAAATAGCATAGAATCAATACGATCCAATATACCACCATGACCAGGGAGGATGCCGCCGCTATCTTTTTGTTGGGCATAGCGTTTCACCATAGACTCCGCAAAATCTCCAAAAGTGCCTGCTATGATCACGGCAAAGGCAAAACCAACCCAAATATAGGAGGTTGAAAAAGTATTGTTTTGGAAATAGGGAATTTTAATAAAGAACCAGCTGACTGCCATTGTGGAGACCAACCCGCCCCAAAAACCTTCCCAACTTTTTTTTGGCGACACCTTGACCCACAATTTATGCTTTCCAAACAGTGAACCAAACACATACGCTAAACTGTCATTTACACATATTATTATAAATATGGCAACTACAAAAGGTGTAGCATTCAAGCCGATGCACCAATATTCCAATAATAATATGGGTGAAACGATCCAAACTAAAGGTAACAATAATTTTCTGACGAATTTTTTTTGGGACAAATTCGGAACGTTTTCCGGTTCAGGAAACTTTTGCGCCAACAAAATATATTCCACAAGTGCAATCAGCATAAAAACAGTGAACACAGCAAGCAATGCATATTTTGAGCAAAAGAATGCAAATCCCAAAATGGACAAATAAATTATCCCTGTTAAAGTTCTTGTAATCAGGGTTTTCATTCTCTTATTGAATTAACAGTAAAATAAAACGAGGGTCAAGGGGTGAATAATTTTCTTCACCTTTTTCGTTAACCGGCTTGGTAGGGGTAATGATTTCAACGAAATCGTAAAGAATTCCTTGATTCTTTTCCTGCTGCAACTGGTACGCATCTTTTAAATCAAGCACTAAATTTTTCTCAAAAGCAACAACAATAATATCTTTGGTAATATTTCTAACAGAAGGATATAGAGAGAATTTTTGGGTAAACAACATGCTTCCGGTTCTGGCAATCAGCAGGTCGGAATATACAATGGCAACATCTACCTGTTGATGGCTGTCAATGCAGGTGATATAGCTCAAATTTCTTTTGGTAAGCGCCGGTGAGATGGAATGGTTCGTATTTAGGATCGTAGCATAACGTTGCCCTACAATTAATTTATGTAAAATATCTACAAAATTATCCTTATTGCAAACAATAAATTTTCCTCCTGCATCTCTAAAATTGTTACAAAATTCGGCAAGCAAGTTTTCGGGTTTTTCAAAGATATCTGCGTGAATATCGATATAGGGGAATTTGCTCGTACTCTTCTGGGTAAGGGCATGGCGAATTTCGCGCCGCATGTTCTCTTTTGCAGTAGTATTCAATGAATCGAAAGTTACACTTTGTGCCATTTTATGCTAATTTTTCTGGTTGATGCTTACGTGCTCCGAAAATTGCTTCTAAATCTTCGGCAAAAATAACTTCTTTTTCAATTAAGATTTCAGCCAATTGGGTTAATTTCTCCTTATTCTCATTTAAAATATCTTTGGCGCGTTTATAAGCCGATTCTATTATTTTGCTAATCTCTTCATCTATTTGCTGTGCTGTTTTTTCACTGTAGGGTTTGGTAAGTGCATACTCCTGTTGTCCTGTGGAGTCGTAGAAACTCATATTTCCAATAGTTTCGTTCAGTCCGTAGAACACTACCATAGCATACGCCTGTTTGGTTACTTTTTCGAGGTCGCTGAGTGCGCCGGTAGAGATTTTTCCGAATACCACTTCTTCGGCAGCCCTTCCGCCCAGCGTGGCGGTCAGTTCATCCAACATTTGCTCGGTAGTGGTAATATGGCGTTCTTCGGGCAAATACCATGCAGCCCCCAAAGATTTGCCGCGCGGCACAATCGTAACTTTTACCAATGGGGAGGCGTGTTCCAACAGCCAACCCACAGCGGCATGCCCCGATTCGTGATAGGCAATCACTTTCTTCTCTTCGAGGGAGATCATGCTACCGCGCCGCTCCAATCCTCCAACAATTCGGTCAATAGCCGCCAACAAGTCCTCTTTTTCAACTATTTTTTTACCGTGTCGTGCAGCAATCAACGCTGATTCGTTGCATACATTGGCAATGTCGGCGCCTGAAAAGCCGGGCGTTTGTTTGGCAAAATATTCCAAATCTACTTCAGGGCTGAGTTTCAGATTTCTTACATGCACTTCAAAAATGCCCTTGCGTTCGTTGGCATTGGGCAGTTCCACGTGAATTTGGCGGTCGAAGCGTCCTGCCCGTAACAGCGCCCTGTCTAAAATATCGGCTCTGTTGGTGGCGGCTAAGATGATTACGCCGGTATTGGTAGAGAAACCGTCCATCTCTGTAAGCAGCTGGTTCAATGTATTTTCACGTTCATCGTTAGCGCCCGACATCACGTTTCTGCCGCGGGCGCGTCCAATGGCGTCAATTTCATCAATAAAAATGATGCACGGCGCTTTGGTTTTGGCGGTTTGGAACAGGTCGCGCACACGTGAAGCGCCCACACCTACAAACATCTCCACAAAATCGGAGCCTGAGAGCGAAAAGAACGGCACTTTAGCTTCGCCGGCTACGGCTTTCGCTAATAAGGTCTTACCCGTTCCGGGAGGACCTACAAGCAAGGCGCCCTTAGGGATTTTTCCACCCAACTCAGTATATTTTTTCGGGTTTTTTAAAAAATCAACAATCTCTTCCACTTCATATTTCGCGCCTTCCAAACCGGCAACATCTTTAAAAGACACATTGTCGTTGGTTTTACTGTCGAACAGTTGCGCCCGCGATTTTCCAATATTGAAGATCCCACCGGGACCACCGCCACGCATTCCTCTGAAAGAAGAAAACATGAAAAACAGGAATAGAATCATCAACCCAATCCAAAAAATTTCAATGCCCCAACTTTTACTTGTATCTTGTTTTATGTCAAAATTATAATCGTTTCTAACGGCACTTTCATCAACTTCAGGATTAGTTTTTAAATAATCTTGAACAATATTATTTTGAACATCTTTAACATTCTCATTAAAAACTTTAAAGTCAGCGATAGTGATAAAAAACTGTGGTCCTTTTTCATTTTTCTCGCGAAACTTTTCAAATTCCGCTTTAGTTTTTATGGATCTCTCTTTCAGCGTAATTTCCACCATATTATCCTTTTGAATATAACGAGCCGACTCGATATCTTTGTTCGCAATCAATCGTTCTAATTTTACGCTGCCAATCTCTTCCCGCACCTTTGAAGTATTTTGATTGGGATTCATAAAGAACAGCAAGGCAACTACCATTGCTAAATAAATCCATAAATAATTGAATTTAGGTTGTTTTCTTTTTTTATTGGGTTGTGTGGGATTTTTCTTTTTCTTGTTGGAATCTGTTGGAGGCATAATAATAAAATGATCGCTAATGGCTTTGTAACGTAAAAATTACTTATTTCTTTTTGGGTGGCAAAAATAAAAAAAGTTCTTTGTACATTTTATTTCAGTTTTCTGTCTTTTTTTTTATTTTTTTGCCACAAATTTTAACCCTCGTGCTCAGCCCCTCGCAAATTTCAGAAATTCACAAAAAATTAGTAGAAAGTAAAAAAATTGCAGTTTGTACACATTATAACCCTGATGGTGATGCCATCGGGGCTTCTTTAGCCTTGCGTTCCTATTTTACTACACAAGGGTTTGAAGTAATATGTGTGATACCCAACAATATGCCGGAGTTTTACCAATGGATGCCAGGTGCAGAAACGATCTTGAATGCACAAAAATCGTTTAAGGAAGCAAAAAAAGTTTTGCAGGATGCAGATATTCTCTTTTTGGTGGATATGAGTGCCGAACATCGTAGTGGCGTTGATTTGGAAAACATATTGTTGACAACTTCTGCATATAAAATATTGATTGATCACCATCCCAACCCTACAGCCCAATGTGCAGTTGTCTATTCTATTACAAATACGACATCAACTTGCGAAAATGTGCATCGTTTTTTAGATGAAATAACAGACCAACCATTTCTAAATCAAGAAATTGCAACCTGTATCTATACCGGAATTATTACCGATACAGGCTCTTTAAGTTTTGCGTGTAACAATGCCGAAACTTACTCTTTGTTGGCGGAATTAATGAAAACAGGCATAGATGGTGAAGAGATTCACCGTGAAATATACGATAACTATTCCGAAAGCCGGATCCGCTTGTTGGGGATAACTTTGAATAAATTAAAAGTGTTTCCTCACTTGGGTACTTCCTATATGTATGTTACCCAAGAAGAAATGAAAATAAATTATTTTAAAGATGGCGATACTGAGGGGTTTGTTAACTACGGCATCTCTTTAAAGGGGATTATCTTTACGGCGTTTTTTATTGAAAGAGACAAGCGCATTCGCATATCTTTCCGCTCAAAAGGCGATTTTGATGTCAATAAATTTGCACAAACCTATTTTCAAGGTGGAGGGCACCGCAACGCCGCAGCCTCATATCACTACGACACATTAGAAAATACAATAAAACGCTTCGAAGAAATTATTCAAACCCATCCGGAATTGAACCATAAGAAATAGTATGCAAGAAGTTCAAAGATATAAAGATATAAAGATTCAAAAAATCAATCATCAAATCCCGGAACCATCTCATCATTTGGTTACTCTCTGCTTTCTGCATTTTGCATTCTGCTTTCTTCTCTCATGCAATAATATTGCTCCTACGGGCGTTATCGGAACTTCATCAACGAAAACTGAAGAAACTGATCCATTCATTTTAGGAAATAGAAAAATGATTGAACTTGAAAATGAAGATATTGAACTTTTTTTAAAACGTTATGAATGGAAGATGAAACAAACCAATACCGGACTACGATATGAAATTACGAAAAAAGGAAGTGGAAAAAAAATTGAAAAAGGAGAAACCGTTTCTTTAGAATATCGCACATGGTTGCTGAATGGAATAGAGATTTATAACTCTGATAATGACGGCTTAAAACAGTTTGCCATAGAAAAATCAACTGAAATAGCAGGTTTGCACGAAGCAGTACTACTGATGAACAAGGACGCAGAAGCCCGCTTGATTATTCCTTCATATTTAGCGTACGGAGTCTCAGGAGATGGAAACAAGGTTTTGCCGTACCAAACGATAGTGATGTATGTGAAAGTAGTGAATAAAGATTAGTGATTAATGATTAATTGCCGTCAGTTTTAACTGACGGACAACATAAATGATAAAAGAAAAAAATTGTGTTTTTAAAAATAATTATTCAAATTTTATAGTAATGAAAAATGTAACAAAATTAATGATTGCCTTCTTGGCATTCGCAGTGTTGGGGACAGCCTGTTCAAAGTATCCCGGATTTAAAAAAGACAAACAAGGCTTCTATTACAAGTTCTATATTGAAAATAAGAAGGAAGTGCAGCCACAAATAGGCGACCTTGTGGAGATGGTTCACGCTATGGAATTAAAAGACTCTGTTTTATTTGAAAATGAACCTCTTACCCTTAAAATTTTAGAATCGTTGTTCGCCGGAGATGTTTTTGCCGCCATTCAGAAAATGCATTTGGGTGATAGCGCGATTTTTATTATCGATGGTAAAAAATTCTTTGAATATTTTATAGAGCAAGATTATCCGTTCGACAGTAATGATTTGTATTTCACCTTTAAGTTGAATAAAATTCTCCCTAAAGAAGAATTTGAAGCCATGCAAGCAGAAAGAACACGTCAATACGAAGCGATAATGGAAGAATACAGGCTTGCGGAAGACAGTTTGATAAATAATTATATTACAACAAACAAAATAAAAGTAAAACCTACCGAAGAGGGTATCTATTTTGTAAAGAAAGTTTCTGGCAACGGCAAAGCCATTACGAATGGCTCGACGGTTTCGGTTCACTATACTGGAAAATTTTTAGACGGTTATGTTTTCGACAGTTCCATTGATTCGGGAGCGCCCTTTACTTTAACGGTAGGCAATGGTCAAGTGATTCCCGGTTGGGAAAAAACACTATTGCTCATGAAGGGTGGAGATAAAGCTACAGTACTGATTCCCTCTAAATTAGCTTATGGTAGCAGGGGGGCTGATTATGTAATTCCACCTTATACTCCATTAATTTTTGATATGGAGATCATGTCGGTTGAATAATTTTTCTACATTTGCCGCCCATTTCAGGATGGGGCGTTAGCTCAGTTGGCTAGAGTGTCAGACTGGCAGTCTGAAGGTCACGGGTTCGACTCCCGTACGCTCCACAAATCTGAAAAATCAGATGGATACACGGTTTTTTGCAAAAAAAGTGTGTCAAAGTTGTGTCAAACCGTACTCCTTTAGTATCAAAGGAGTAAAAAAATGCGCTTAATCTAAACTTCATTACTTAACCAAAAGGCTTTAGTCTGCAGGCGTATATATTGGGCTGGCTTATTGAGTATTACCTTGAAAATCAATAATATCAATATGATTTATAATTCATTCCTGAAAGGGTAAAAAAGAGATATTTGCAACCACAAGTAGATATGACTATACCTTTTTCCTGACTTCGACAATGCGTCACCCTAAATCATGTCGAGTTCATTAGAATCGCATATTTGAGGTCAAGGTTGATTTTTTAAA
>WQSU01000027.1 GCA_009787675.1 Lentimicrobiaceae bacterium | reverse complement strand
ATTGCCGGCACGAATGGAAAAGGGTCTGTTGCACATCTCTTGGCTTCTTATTTTCAAGAACTTGGCTGGAAAACAGGTTTGTTTACCTCGCCGCATTTAATAGATTATCGTGAGCGCATAAAAATCAACGGTAAAGAGATTTCCGAGCAAACAGTGATTGACTTTTTTGCAAAATATCAAGACAGAATGGCAGAAATAGCGCCCTCTTTTTTTGAAATGACTACCATTTTAGCATTTGACACTTTTGCAGCTGAAAATGTGGATATTGCAATTATTGAAACTGGCTTGGGCGGACGATTGGACGCCACCAACATTCTCTCCCCTATTCTATCTGTCATCACCAATATCTCGTTGGAACACACTAAGATGCTGGGTAACACATTAGCCGAAATTGCCCGCGAAAAAGCCGGCATCATCAAAGAAAACAGACCCGTTGTCATCGGAGAGTACCACCCTGAAACCTTTCCTGTATTTGAAGAAACAGCAAAAGCCAAAAACGCCCCGCTTTTCTTAGCCGAAGCGTATCAGGGAGTGCTGGAGTTTGGAGGAATTTACCAGCGGAAAAACTTAGGGACCGCCATAAAGTGTGTGAAAGTACTTGAAGCAGAAAGCAGAAAGCAGAAAGCAGACCTCACCTCTCATTCCTCACCTCTCATTCCTCTCTCCTCACCTCTCACCTCTATTAACCCTGAAGAAATCCTGAAAAACCTTCCCCAAACCACCGGCTTCATGGGCAGGTGGCAGATCATTTCACAATTGCCGCTTACCATTTGCGATGTAGCGCACAACCCCGCAGGAATTGAGTTGGTAATGAAACAATTACAACAATTACCTCACAACGGCTTGCATATCATTTTAGGCTTCGTAAATGATAAGGATATTGAAGGCATCCTCTCTTTATTGCCCAAAAATGCACAGTATTACGCCTGTCAAGCCCAAATAGAGCGCGCCCTGCCTGCGGAAGAATTACACAACAAATTGTCTTCAGTTAATCTTAAGGTCATCAAAATCCATAATGTCCTTAAAGCCTACGAAGAAGCCCTGAAGAACGCCAAAAAAGATGATGTTATTTTTATTGGCGGAAGTTTTTTTGTGGTCGGGGAGTTTTTGAAAAACAGCAGGTAGAATATTTTTGGACTGTAAAATGGCAAAAATGATGCAAAATTGTACGGTTTTCCTTTACACCAAAATCATGTAAATGCAAAAAGGTTCAACACTTTATTAAATTTGTTGAACCTTCCAAGTGTTCAAGCTGGGATTCGAACCCAGGACCCCATCCTTAAAAGGGATGTGCTCTACCTGCTGAGCTACTTAAACAGTAGTTGTTTTTGAGGGCGCAAAAATATAATTTTTTCAATGCAATTCGTCAAATATTCAGTATTTTTTTAAAATTTAATCATTATTCTGATTATCAATTCTTTATATTTAAAAAGATAAATAATAATTTTCTTTAATATTTTATTAAGAAAAAGAATATATTTGCTTGAATATTAGAATACTGTTTTAAAAAAAAGCCCATAGTTGTGAATGCAGAAAAAATTCTTATAAGTGCAGAAAAAAGTAGTAATAATGTTTTTTTTTACCATTTGTGCAAATTTTTTCCGCATTTCGGAATGATGAAAACGCGATGAAAAAGATAATTTTACTCCCAAAAACAGATACTGTGATCCTTTGTTTACCCAAAGAATGGATAGGCGTTCCTATTATATGCAAATTAGCTCCTATGTCTAATTGTTTGGTCAATGTTAATGAACTTGAATTGGAAGCAGAGAAAATTCTTTTTTTTCGCAATAAACGCAGAAAGAAAAAGAATTAATAAAGTCAATCTGTTATTATTACCAAAAAAAAACGTTTATTTGCCAACTCAAAAAATGTAGTATTAATAATAACTTAAATCATTTAAAAACAATGAAAAAATCATCCCTTTTTGTAATCTTATTTTTTTTGGCAGGACATTTTTTAATGGCGCAACCTGCTTGTGTTAAAGATGTTATCTATTCATTAGTGAGTCTAAAAGAAATTCCGAGAGCGAGGAAAATGATGGAAGAGCAATGTTTTCCAGGCAATGAAACCAGTGCAGATGTATGGTTGGTACGCGCCAATGTATTTATTCAATTATACGATTATGAACGTGAGAGAAAAAATAAAGACGCAAAATACATGATCCGTTGGCCTGATGCCATAATTATTGCAAATGAATCATTCTATAAAGCTGTAGAGCTTAATAAAGACGTTAAACCTTCCCCTGGATTATTGGATTCTAAAGAAGGGCAAATTCTTTCTGCCGCCCCAATTCATGACTTAGCTGCATCAGCTATGGAAAAAAAGGATTACGAAGAAGCCATCCGTTTACTCAATATGGTGATTCGTAGCTATAAAGCAGATCTAAAAGAATATGCAAAATATTTGGTATATCCCTATTTCGATTTGTCAAATTGTTATAAAGCTATGGGAGATGAAGTTAACCGTAAAAAAATATTAATTGATGCTGCAAAGTTGAATACCCCTGAACCGGTAATATACTTGAATTTATACGAGATATACAAAATAGATAAAGATACTGTAAAGTGCGGTGAAATATTAACTCAAGCGCGTAAAGCTGTTCCAGATTCTTCAGCCATTCATATCAAAGAATGTGAATTAGAATATTTAGCCATGATTGGAGATAGTGCTAAATTGGTTAACGCAGCATTAAAAATGTTTGAAGAAAGTAAAAACGATTCTGAGCTAATCAATATTGTCGCAGGATATTTATTGGAGAGTAAACTATATGAACTTGCTAAAGAAATCATTGAAGCAGGTTTAGCGATTGATCCGAATAATTTTGATTTAAATCAACAAATGACCTATCGTTATTTTTATGAAGCTATTGATTATTATAATCTTATAGAGAATATAAAACAGCAAAAGAGATTTAATGATATTAAAGTGGCTCAAGATAAATTTAAAGAGGTATTAGAAACTGCAAAGACTTGGGCAGAAAAGGCATACAATATTTCAAAAGAGGATGAAAAACATAATAAAATGTATGGTCAAATATTGGTGCGTTTAGCATTGCCTGTTCCTGAAGAACTTCAAAAGAAATTAGATTCTTATCGTAAAAATTAAAGATTAAGAATTATATGAATGTGAAATGGGGTGAAAAATACGCACAATTTGGTGCAAAGTTGTTTTTTTATCTTTTATTTTTTTTCTTGTGTCTTCTACCTGATATTTTGTTGGCACAACAAAATGGAACTAAAGTTTATTGTTTCACCATAGACGAAGCCATCGCTAAACCGGCGCAACGCAAAACAGAATTGGCAGTGAAAGAAGCTGAAAAACAACAAGCTGACATCTTGTTTTTGCATTTGAATACTTTTGGTGGCGAATTGGAAGCTGCCGAAAGTATCCGCACGGCGTTATTAGATGCTCCCATGCCTGTGTTTGTGTTTATTGATAAAAACGCAGCCTCTGCAGGTGCGCTCATATCTATTGCCTGCGACAGTATTTATATGTCTCAGGGCGCCTCTATTGGCGCTGCCTCTGTAGTGAATCAAACAGGGGAGGTGATGCCGGATAAATATCAGTCTTACATGCGCTCTATGATGCGCGCCACCGCCATCACAAACGGCAGAGACCCCGATATGGCACAAGCTATGGTTGACCCCGATATTGAGGTGAAAGACGTGAGCGAAAAAGGTAAAGTGCTCACTTTTACCACAACAGAAGCTATTCAATTCGGCTTTTGTGAAGGCGAAGCACATTCGAAAGAGGAGGTGATGGAATTAGCTGGCGTGGAAGATTATTATTTCGTGGAGCAAGAAACCAGTTGGATAGAAAAAATTATCCTTTTCCTGATTCACCCTATGGTGAGCGGCATATTAATCATGATCATCGTGGGCGGAATATACTTTGAACTGCAAACACCGGGCATTGGTTTTCCATCGCTTGCAGCGCTGGTGGCTGCCGCACTCTATTTTGCTCCCCACTATTTGCATGGTTTAGCTGAACATTGGGAAATAATACTCTTTGTGGTTGGCATTGGGCTCATCATTTTGGAGATATTTGCTTTTCCAGGTTTCGGAGTCGCGGGAATATCGGGTATTATCCTGATTATTGCAGCTTTAGCACTCTCCATGACGCTGAATTTTGGATTCGATTTCACTTTTGCGCCGCCCACTACTATTATCAAAAAGATTGCCATTGCATTAGGATTTTCCACAGCCGGATTTCTATCCTCTATTTGGCTGGGAATGAGAATTATCAATACAAACACCCGATTAGGCGCTATTGCCCTGAAAATCGAGATGAGCAAAGAAACCGGCTTTATTTCGCAGGACCTGACCATGAATGACTTAGTTGGCAAAATCGGGCGCGCCACTACCTTTCTGCGTCCCGCAGGAAAAGTGGAAATTGATAATGAAATCTACGATGCCGTTTCCGAATTTGGTGTCATTGAAAAAGATACCGAAATTAAGGTGGTGCGGTTTGAAAATTCGCAGTTGGTGGTGGTGATAGCTAAACTCTATACCGCAAAATAACTATTCAACTCCTCCAAGGTATCCTCATTGGTTTGAAGATCCTTCACAATATTGCCTTTTTCCAATATCACAATACGGTTGCAAACTTCTGTAATATGATTCAAATCATGGCTTGAAATCAACATGGTGATATTGAATTTAGATTGTAATTCGTTGAGAAAGCGTTTTAAACGAATTTGAGAAGAAGGATCAAGTGCTGTAAATGGTTCATCCAAAATTAAATAGCTGGGATTGCCAATTAAAGCGGCTGCGATGCCGATTTTCTTTTGGTTGCCTTTAGAAAAGTCGCGGATTAACTTGTTGGTTCCCAAAACTTCTCCATTAAAAAAATCTTCCATAGAATGTAAGAAAAGGCTTAGATCATCTTTGGAAATATTGTGCAATTTGGCTACAAAATTAAAGTATTCTTCTGCCGTAAGAAAATCTATTAGAAAGCCTTCATCTAAAAAAGAGCCTACTTTTGATTTCCATTCATCGTTTCTCACTACAGGTTGCCCATTTAATAGCACTTCGCCATAAGAAGTTTCTACCAAATCAAGAATCAGCCGAAAAAAAGTGGTCTTTCCGGCACCGTTATTGCCCACTAAACCAAAACTTTGTCTGTCTTGAATGGTGAGGTTGGGAATATTCAACACGCCTATTCCGTTGTAAACTTTTTGAAGTTGGTTAACAGTAATCATTTTCTATTTTTTTATTAATTATTATTCAATTATTCCGTTTGGCGAAATCCTTCGCACAAAGCATATTTTCTTCTATTAAATTGGTTAACACACAAGGTAATCAATTGTTTCTGGAACAAAAGCCCAATGACTCCCATTACCGACAGGATGATTAATGCAGTATTGATTGCTGAAAACAGTGAGAATATTCCTACAAATATCATCGGGAAAAACATTATTGGAAAAACAATTAAGAAGTTTTTATAAGTGGTTCCCTGATAATTCAAAGCTGACTTTGCAGCTAAATCAATGCGTTTGGTATTATAGGTGGCAAAAAAGGTCAACAATACCGTATTGACGCCCGAATTAAAGAGAAAAGCAGAAATGTGTAGCATGGCAATGTGGGTTCCGAACAAAAAATAGGGTAAAGTCAATATAAAGCACAAAATATTGCCGGCTAACATCAGGTAAAAATGGGCAATTAAATAGGAGCGTATCGGAAAGTTTATAGTCATTAAGGAGTCAAAATGTGAACTGTTCCAACCTATTAACCATTGTCCGAAAAGCAATGTAACAGCTCCCGTCATGATCATAGCACAAAAAAACAGAAATCCATATCTGTTTGCATAATCAGCATTCGTGTAAAATATTAAACCATAAAGTAAAAACAGCACGAGAAGATACAGCAAATTCTTTGTGCGTTTATGCCTCCATACTAACCTCATTTCCAAAGCCATAATTTCTCCTATCACCCCAAAACGATTTAAAAAGGAAAGGTTGGAGCGATTTTGATGGGTTTCTGTTTTCGCTTTTTTTCCAAAACTTTCAGCATAATATTTTTGCGCAAAAAACCAGCGATTTAACAAATATGCCAAAACAATAGCTATAAAAGGGATAGCTAAGCCCGTGGGATTCAAAATAATATAATCAAAAATAACTCCTGAGACATTAAAAAGTGAAAAAATCTTAAAATATTCCAAAGCGATGATGATGCCGAAGAACGCAAGCACCGCGAAAAAACCCCAAAAGTTTGAGCCGAATTTCCGTTTAATAAAAGAAGTAATTAAAGAGTTGAAACAAACAATAAAGAAAAAGTTGAGAATAAAACCAAAGGCGGTGAGTGCATTATAATCTACTGATACAGAGCGAACCGCAAAAGGGATGATTGTAAAAAACAGAATATAATTGATGGGACTCAGCAGTGGTGTAAAGAGTAGATAATTAATTATTGAAGTGCGCTTTATCGGCAATATTTGATAAATCTGAATGTTGATGGTAGCCAATTGTTGCATCATATAACGTACCGCCAATCCTGCTAAAAGAATGTAGAGCGTAATGCCGTTAAAAACTTGCAAAGGCGTTTTATCCGTAATAGCCGTGTCTTTTAGAAACTCTTGTAAGAACAAGCCCAATGCAAAGAAAATGGCAATGAAGTACAGAACTACAAATCCCAACAAAATATTGACGGCTAAATTTTTATAAAATCCTCTTGCACGGAAGGTTTTTAACCAATCATGTCTTAAAAGTGTAAATAAAATCATTTTTTATATCAATTATGTGCAGTTAGTCGCAAAAAGGTGAAAAAAATTACAAGTCAAAAAAAAAACCCAATCCAACAATTTCTAACTGATAATGAGTATTGCACACAATGCATAAACTTTATCTTTACAGTAGTTGCCAGTCCGCAAGTTTCATATCATCTGCTTCCAATATGGCGAGGTAGTTTAAATAACGGGAATAAGGTATTTTGCCTTCTTCTACTGCTTTTTTTACAGCGCAATTCGGTTCGTTTATATGGCAGCAGTTGTTGAAACGGCACAAATTGTTGTAGGTGCGAATCTCAGGAAAATAATCCCGTATCTCATCTTTGCTGTATTGAATCAGACCAAACTCTTTTATGCCAGGAGTATCAATGATAAAACCACCCTTAGATAGCGAAAACATTTGTGCAAAAGTAGTTGTATGTTTTCCTTTACTGTGAAACTTGGAAATCTCCCCCACTTTTAGGTTCAAATTGGGGTCAATGGCGTTTATTATGGCAGACTTTCCCACGCCGGAGTGCCCGCTGAATAAAGAAACTTTGTTGAGCATCATTTCTTTAATGATTTGCAACCCCTCATTTTTCTCTACAGAAGTTTTAATAACATCATAACCAATAGATTGATACAATTGAGAGATTTCATCTATTTTATCTATCTCTTTCTGTGAGTAGATATCCATTTTGTTAAAGACAACGCAAACAGGGATTCTAAAACCCTCACACGCAACTAAAAACCGGTCTATAAAGCCCAGAGAAGTGCGCGGTTCTTTTAAAGTAATCACCAAAAACGCTTGATCAATATTAGCAGCAATTAAATGGTTGATTTTAGAAAGTTTGGTTGACTTTCTGTCAAGATAGTTTTTTCGTTTTTTAATGTTGGTAATATATCCTGTGTTGTCTTTCTCTAAGTCAAAAATAACGTGGTCTCCTACAACAACAGGGCTGGTGTTTTTGTTGCCATCAATTCTAAATTTCCCCCGAAGTCGGCAAGGAATAAATTCGCCTGTTTCAGTACGAATTTCGTACCAAAGTCCTGTTGATTTTGTGATGATGCCGTTCATTTTTTCCCTTTTTACACATTCTTAGTGCATATAACGCATAAAACACCGGATTATTTATTTTTGCCCGCCTAAATATTAATATCAATGTATAAAAATCATGTTTTCTCCCGTGAATTTCTTATTTGCGGTTATGATGTAGATCACAATTGCAGGATTACCATTTATAAATTATTGAGTATGATGCATGAAACTGCATGGTCCCATGTGAGCTATTTAAAAAAAGGGTGGCAAGAATTGCAAGAAGAGGGTTTGTTCTGGGCGCTGGCAAAGTTGCAGTTGAAAATTCACAAATTGCCGAAATGGAATGATAAAATCCGCATTGAAACTTGGGCAAAAGAACGTGAATCAATCATTTTTCTCAGAGATTATGAAGTTTTTAGCGAAACAGGCGAGTTGCTTTGTCTCGCCATCTCCGAATGGATGCTGGTGGATTATCGTCTCAACAAAATTGTTCGCATGGAAAACCTGAATACCCATTTGGAATTTCCCAAAGACCGCGCGGCATTTGAAGGACGCGTAAGGAGATTGAACCGCGTAGATTGCTCGAAAAATCCTCATTTTCATAACGTTGTTGTATCCGATTTGGATATGAACCAGCATGTAAATAACGCAAGTTATGTTCGCTGGGTGATAGACCAACTCCCATATGATTTCTACAATCAACACACTATAAAAGAGGTTATTATCAATTATATTTGCCAATTAAAACAACAAGAAAAATATAGCATTGCCCTGCAGGAAATCACTCCGCAAAGTTTTAATGCTACGCTTTACGGAGAAGAAGGAAGGGAAGTTTGTAAGGTATTGGTAAGTGGATAATAATGCATTGCAGTTGACTTCAGGCAAAGTATATTGTCTCCCACATTGTTCTTAACAAAATAATCCTGACAGTATTTCATATCAAAAAAATATTATTTTTGCACCCCCAAAAAAACGGGATAGGTTTTATTAAATATATTAAATAAAAATGGCAAATCACAAATCGGCAAAGAAAAGAATTAGAGCCAATAACAGTAAACGATTAGCGAATCGCTACTTCGCAAGGACAATGCGTAATGCATTAAAAGACATTAGATTAACATCTGAGAAAAACACTGCGGCAGAGAAACTTCCCAAAGTAACTTCTTTGATTGACAAATTGGTAAAAAGAGGAATTATCCATAAGAACAAAGCCGCTAATTTAAAGTCTGGTTTGGCGATAAAAATTAACAATTTATAGTTTTTTGCAACCTCTAAAACAAGGTTTTTCGCATAAAAAACAACTATTATATTTTTTGTAAGCATTAACGGAAAACAAGAGTTTTTCCGTGCTTTTATCGTTTCTGCGCTATTTTCGGCAGAAATGGCAAGAATTTTCACTGCAGGATATTTTTTTTATAATTTTAAGAGGCTGTTTAATAAGTAGAACAGCCTCTTTTTTACTTGAAGCTAAAATTTTAATGCGTTTAGTTTGCTCTCACCCCCTTTCATTTAAAAAAATCATGTTTATTTGCATCTTGTCCAAAAAAATAATCATTAGATGAATAGATTCTTTATTTTACTATTAGCTATCTGCATTAGTTTTAATGCGTTAGGTCAAAAAAAAATTGCGGCGGGAGATAATGCTTTTGCCGGAAAACAGTTCGAAAAAGCGCTTACTGCCTATAAAAAAGGAATGAAAAAGTTGGGAAAAAACCCGATAGAATCAAAACGGGTACGCTATCAAATTGCCGAATGCTACCGAATTATGGGAGATTTGAACAGAGCAGAGAAACAATATCTTGGATTAGAAAAGAAAAACTATCAAAAAGATGAACCCCTCCTCTTCTTCCATTTAGGCAGTATCTACCATTTGAAAGGTGAATATGAAAAAGCGCTGAATTATTATCTGAAATATAAGGAAAAAGAACCCAAAGATGTTAGAATTGAAGCACGTATTGATGGTGTGCAAAAATCGAAAGGATGGTTAGAGAACCCCACAGGCTACGAAGTGGAAAACTTTAAAAAGATAAACACCAAACAAGATGAATGGGCGCCCCGCTGGAGTAACCTCGAAAAACAAAACCAAGTGATCTTTACTTCCAATCGCGAAGGATCTACTGGAAAAGGAATCGATCAATGGACTGGACAGGCTTTTAGCGATATTTATAGAATAGACAGACCCAAAGGAAAAAGCAATGAGTGGATCGGCGAGTGGTCAAACGCCGAACTGTTAGACGATGAAGGAATTTTAAACTCTGAAGTGAACGAAGGGGAAGCCACTGGAAATAGAAAAGGATCAGAACTGTTTCTTACCAAATGTCCTGTGGATAAAAAATCTTTGAAAGCATGCTACATCTACGTTTCGAGCAAAAAAGGACAATCTTTTTCTGAACCGGAATTGGTTCAACTTTGCGCCGATTCGACGGTAAATTGTGTTCATCCTTCATTGTCATTCGATGAACTTGCGCTCTATTTTTCTTCCGATATGAAAGGCGGCTTCGGCGGCTTTGACCTGTATAAAGCCACCCGTACCTCTAAAGGCGGAAAATTTGGAAATGTAGAAAACTTGGGTGAGTTGGTTAACAGTTCCGGAAATGAGATCTTTCCTGCTGTAAGAGGGGATTCCCTGCTCTATTTCTCTTCTGACGGTCACCCCGGTATGGGTNGGCTCGACATTTTCTACTCCGTACTGAAAAATGATATGTTTCAAGCTCCTCAAAATATGATGTCTCCCATCAATTCTTGCTGGGATGAAATTGGCATTATCTTTGATGATGAAGAAATTATTGACCCAAAATCGAAAGCGCCCTATTTAGAAAAAGGATTTTTCTCCTCCAATAGAACCGGAGGAAAAGGCGGAGACGACATCTATTTCTTCCAACTGCGCCCCACCGTTTTTACACTTGCGGGTATCGTGCGTGATGATGCGAACAGGCAGGCTATTGACGGTGTTGAAATTGAAATTATTGGCTCTAACGGAACCTCATACAAAGCATTCACCGACGTAAAAGGAAATTACGCTTTCGACAGAACCAAAATATTGATGAACACTACTTATACGATTAAAGTTAAAAAAACCGGATACTGGGAAGTCCCTGATGCCCTGCAAACAACCATCGGTTTTAACGAAGATACAGACCTGCGTCAGGATTTCATGCTCACCCGAATCCCGAAAGACCCGATTGTAATGCCCGATATCTATTACGATTTGGATAAATGGGATTTAAAACCCGTATATGAAGATTCGTTAATGTATCTTTATTTCGTTTTGGTACAAAATCCTAATTTGGTGGTAGAGTTGCGCTCACACACCGACAGCCGAGCCTCTGACGAACATAACGACCTGTTGTCGCAACGCCGCGCCCAATCGTGTGTGGATTTCCTTGTAAAAGAGATGAAAATAGATGCCGACAGAATAATCCCCAAAGGATATGGAAAACGAAATCCACGTAAATTAGACAAAGATGTTTTGGTGCCCTATAACGGAAAAATGTATCAGTTTAAACGAGGCATAATCTTGGATGACAAGTACATCTATGCACTGCCGAAAGATCAACAAGAACCTGCCCATCAGTTAAATAGAAGAACCGAGTTTTTTGTGGTACGGGATGATTATGTGCCTAAAAGCGACAGCATTGCACCGGTGAAGACTCCAAAACCAATTACGGTAGTTAAAAGCCACGTCATCCCTGTGCAAATCAACGGCGACGTGGTTGCCGGAACTTGCAGAGCCAATGGAAAAAACCTGAATTTTGTGCTGAGCGGTAAAAAAACAGAAGACATTTTTATTGACTATCAAACCGCCACGAATCTTTTGAACGACATAATCATTGATATTGATGATTTTGAGTTGGGCGAAAAAGCGCTCAAACCGGATGATGGATCCATTATTGAAAATTCCGTACTTTATCTTCGCGAGTTGGCAATGGGCGACGATTACGCCGAAAACGTTAAAGTGATTGTTAAAAAAGGACTCCCTGCTGCTTTTGTGATAGGTACAGAATTTATTACAGAAGAATGGGGACCCTATACCATTGATAAACAGACCAAGGAAATTGTGTTTGAAAAATAAGAACCCTTAAATATTTATTTTTTGTAATATGAGACACAAACTTTTTTTCTTATGCGTAACTATTTTGTTCACCTTGAGCAGTTGCACCGAAAAACTGACCTGTAACATTACCTCCCCAAAAGCAGATGCAGGCAAAGATTATCCCGAATTTTTTGAAAATGAATTCATTTATGTAACTGTTGAAGCCTCAACAAACAAAGGTTCTATTCTTCAGGTGCAAATGTTTGCTGATAATAATCCCGGAAAATCTTGTACAGAGACTCCATATCGGGATACCATACTGCCGAGAACTTTTACGGCAGGAATACACAGTATCTCTGCTGTTGCATACAGTTCACAGGGGAACACGGAAATAGATGCAATTTATGTGAAGATTAAAGAAGCAAAGTAATGAAGTATTATAAAATCCACAAAGAAGGAACCCTCTTCATTATCATTGCTTTTTTGATAGCAATGGCATTGCTTGCAACTGTCTTATATTTTTCAGCAATGTCACTACCACTAAAAATATTGTTGATTGTATGCGGTTTTTCTTTATGGTGCTTTGTAACCTTTTTCTTTCGTGTGCCGTCTCGAACAACTCTGCATAACGATAACGCCATTGTTGCTCCCGCCGATGGCACTATTATCCAAATTTTGGAAGAAGTAGAAACAGAATATTTTAATGAAAAACGGATGCAAATCTCCATTTTTATGTCCCCGCTCAATGTGCACGTGAATACATATCCTATTGATGGAAAGGTTACCTATGTAAAATATCACAAAGGAAAACATTTCGTTGCCCGTTTACCCAAAGCGTCAAAAGATAATGAACATAATACTGTGGTTCAAAAACATGAATGTGGAGAAGAGGTGCTGTTTCGCCAAATTGCCGGAACTGTGGCGCGCAGAATTGTGAGCTACACCAAGAGGGGTGAACTTGCCCAACAGGGCGCGGAAATGGGCATCATTAAATTTGGATCACGAGTGGATCTGTTCCTCCCTCTATCGGCAAAAATCAATGTAAAATTGGAAGAAAAAGTAAAATCTAAAATAACCCATTTAGCCTATTTCTCTTAGCCCTTCAATATGCAACTCAGTATCGTCATTGTAAACTACAACGTTAAACACTTTCTGATGCAATGTTTGCAATCGGTAAAAAAAGCTATTGCCGGCATGGATGCTGAAGTGTTTGTGGTGGACAATGCCTCGGCAGACGACTCCGTAAAGATGGTGAAAGAGAAATTTCCAAATGTTCATCTCATTGAAAACAAGGAAAACAAAGGGTTCTCATTTGCTAACAACCAAGCCATTACATTGGCGCAGGGCGAGTTTGTGTTGCTGCTCAACCCCGACACTTTGGTGGAAGAGGATACTTTTACAAAATGTATTGATTTTATGAGTAAAACGCCTGATGCCGGAGCGCTGGGCGTGAAGATGATTAACGGAAACGGCGAATTTCTTCCCGAATCAAAACGTGCACTGCCTATTCCGTCAGTGGCATTCTACAAAATATTCGGGCTGTCGAAACTATTTCCGCATTCTAAAAAGTTCGGCTCCTACCATCTCACATATTTAGATAACGATAAAACTCAATCGGTGGAAGTGCTTTCAGGCGCTTTTATGTTTATCCGGAAAAAAGTATTGGATGAAATTGGTTTTTTGGATGAAACATTCTTCATGTATGGGGAAGATATTGACTTGTCGTACCGCATCCAACAAGCCGGATACAAAAACTACTATCTGCCCGAAACGCGCATTATTCATTACAAAGGAGAAAGCACAAAAAAGGGAAGCATAAATTATGTGATTGTGTTTTATAAAGCAATGCAAATATTTGCCAAAAAGCATTTTACAAACAACAAATCGTTTCTTTTAACATGGATGCTCAATTTTGCAATAGGGTTGCGCGCCTCTTTGGCTATAGGAAAACGGGTAGCAGCCTCTTTACTTTTACCATTTCTTGACATGCTTTTTATTTACGGTGGCATTTTCTTATTGGCATTTTATTGGCAAGACGCCGTGTTACAGTATAGGCAGAGCCATTTCCCCAATTTCTACTTTTATTTTGTAATTCCATGTTATATAGCTATTTGGATTATTTCCGTAGCCCTCAATAAAGGTTACAGAAAACCTTATTCCACTTTCAAGACAAATAGAGGTATTATTTTCGGTACTATTGTTATTTTGTTCATTTACGCATTACTTCCTGAAACTTACAGATTTTCCCGCGCTGTTACTGTTTTTGGCGCAGTGTGGACTGCCATTGAGATGAATGTATTGCGGTACCTGTTTCATCTGTTCAAATTGAAAGGTTACCAATACGCCAATACCCAAAAGCGGCGCATTCTAATCATGGGCACCCGCTCAGAAGCCGAGCGGGTGGCAATTATTGCACAAATTGGAAATCAAGAACCTGAAATTATATATTCTATAGAAGATCAACCTTCATCTATTGTTAAAGATTTTATTACAACCCATAAAGTTAACGAATTGGTTTTATGTGCAAAAGATCTTTCCGTGAAAACGATTATTTCACATTTAATAGAACTAAAACCGGCGGTTGTATCCTGTAAAATTGCGCCTGAAGATGAACAGGTTATTATTGGAAGCCGTAATATTCA
>WQSU01000026.1 GCA_009787675.1 Lentimicrobiaceae bacterium | reverse complement strand
AGATACACTTTTTGGTCGAAAAATACTACACTTTTTTAATTTATTTTATTGATTTAAAATATATTACAGTGATCGTAAGGAGCGACTAATTAAACTCAGAGTGCTTTTTCCGTTTATAATTTTAGAAATTCATTTGCCTCTTTAAGTAATTTTGTAGTTTGTATAGTATTGATTTTTCATCGTGCAGAAGTTTTGGCAATTATTCGGCAATTATTCGGCATATTCGGCAATTATTCGGCAAAAACATATTTTACAGATTTAGTTTCACCCATTTTTATTAATATTTTTTTCTCAACCAAATCAGATAAGTCAATGCGGGCAGTTCTTTCTGCAATATTATACCGTTCAGCATATTCCATACCGATAATTTCTCCTTTTTTCTTAAAGAACAATAAAGCATCTATTTGTCTTTCATTCAATCCTAACTGTTGCAGTTGTTCTTCCGAAAATCTATCTTTGAAAAGTGTTACTATAAAACCACCTTCTTTTTCGTTCAATTCGGGAGTTGGCAGTCCTGCTGCTTTACAAGAATTAATAATTTTCATAATACCGCTACCCCATGAATCAATATAACCACCAAGAAAACAAGCCCCTGCAAGTATCGGATTGCGTGGGTGCGAAGAATGGCTTTGTTTGAGTTGAGGTAAGGTGATAGTCGCTGGCAAACCGCCATCATTCCAAATAAACAGTTTTTTGTCATACACGCGCAGTTGCGTAGGTGCACCCATGTAGTTTCTGTGAATCAATGCGTTAAGAATCATCTCTCGTAATGCAGGTATGGGATACTCTAATGTTTCAACGCGATTCATTCCTTCAAACGAAATATTACGTATCAAAAATTTGTAGTCAAGTGTGCGTAAAACCTTATCCAATATTTGAATTACATTGCCTTCTTCCAATTCTTGAAAGCGAATGGTGAAATCGTCATCTTCAAACTTTCCGATTTTCACAAAAATATTCGGGTAAAAGCGTCCAGGGTCTTTACCAAATAAAACAATTGCGGCACGTTTCAGTTGCCCGTTTTCCGCCAAACGAAGTTTCTCCAAAAGTTCAGGAGTGGAAAGACCATCAATATCCGGCAAGCGACCAATTTCATCTGCTTTTCGCAGATATTTTTTAATCGTTACCTCATCAATATCATCAAACGTGGCGCGGGTTTCTATCACATCATCCCAAGTGTAACCGGCACGTTTTAGTAAAAATTCGTTCAACGCCGCTCCGGTTAATTCCTGTTTTACGCTGCCACTCCGGTAATAATACCTGCCGCGTAATGAAATTGGTACAGAATAGGGTTGAATGTTTATTTTGATAAAGTGTTTGTCAGTCTCCTGCAAAAGATTGACTTCGGCGGTAATTCCCAAACTGTTTTTGATTTTGTTGGGAATATCATCCATTAGGCGTTTAAAATCTTCTATCCCAACAACCACGCCGGTATCATCTTTGCCAATAAAAATCTGTCCGCCTTGAGCGTTGGCGAAACCGCATATCCATTTTAGGTAGTCATCGTGCCATGAGGATTTGTATTCGATGTTTTGGTGTTCGGGCATAATACTTCTTGTTTTTATTTTATGTTATTTCTATCCTAATTTTCAAATTTCTTTTTTGGTATTTTTTGACAAAAACAATGTCTATTTTAATTCATTTGTATTCAATAGACTTGTTTGTATTTTATATTTTCATCCTTTAAAATTTTGAGAATATCTACATTTTCAGTAATAGCACGATAAAACACATGCTCTACCGTTTTATCTTGGAATAGCAATACATCCCTTAGGTCTGTGGAGTAAAAGCTTTCATCTTTTTTGTAATAGCTCCCAATAGTTCTAATAGAGACAATGATATTGTTTAAGTCCCACATTGGGTCATGATGTTTGTATCGTCTAATAATTAATGAGTGGGGAATATATATTAATCCATGTTTTTTTAGAAATGCCTTCGTCCCTTTTTTTATAAGAAATTCAAAATCATGAAAATTGGCATCATTAAATTGGTTTAAAAAAATATTGGAAATTTTTCCAATACTTGTTAATCGCCCATCTGCAATACCAAATTCTACATTCTTTAGTTCTGTTAAATCAAAGCAGTTTGGTTGAAAATAGAAATGTCGAAAGGCTACGTCTTCTAAAATAGATTTTCTAAAAATTACCTGAGAGTATCCAGCAATATATAATTTTTTTATATGGGAATATGACATATCCAAGTTATATCTATAAAGATTTTCCAAAAAAAATTCGTACGCTTCGTTTTCTTTCATATTTATTCCTTTAAACATATCAAAATCATTAAAACGATATTTTAGCAGTTCAAATATCCATCTAAAATTAATTTTATAATCAGTATTAAATAATTTTAGATTCTTCGCATTTGTAGTATTGTTATAAATCGTATTCCCAATCAATAATGCAATCCCTTTGTCAAATATATCCTTCAAACCTGCAAAGTTTTTTTCTCGTATCAACAAGGCGTCTGTGTCGAACAAGTTAACTTTTGGTTCAGCTTTAGCAAGAATAAAAGTTTCCGATGAATTAATAATATCAGCTGCAAATTGAAGTATTTTATTTATTTGTTCTTCCTTAATGCACCAATCTTCTAACAATACTGGTGGACACTCAGAAGTATTATCATTAAAGTTCCCTTTTTTAAACCATTCATAATATAAATCACTACTAAATAGCGTATTATTTTCTTTTGTAGATAGCGAAGCAAATAAAGGAAACAATAATTTTCTTTTTTCTACAACCTCATCGGTAGCTTTTTCTGAAACAGTTTCCTTTAACAATTGAATTAAGGCTTGAAGGAAAAAAATGGTTTGATGTGTTGGCACGCCTAAAAGTAATTTTGCTCTACACTCCAGTTGATTATTTCCAATACTCAAAGCATAGCAAAGAAACACTTTTAAATAATACTCAGCTAACAAAATTTCCGCAAAGGATTGATGCTGAAAGTGTAGAATATTATCATTTTCTCCAAAATATGAATGTGATAAAAACTGAATATCCTTCACATCTTTAAATCGTACTAAAACATCTGTATCTTTATCACCCTTATTTTCTTTGTCCAATACACGACATATATCTGCTTTTTTCAAGAAACCTTGATTCCCTTTATGTCTTTCTAATTGCCATAATGCAGATGTCGCATGGAGAATATTGCGAAACTCAAATTCTTTTTTTAAGTCAATTTTAACTGTCCTATCATTCATGTATTTTGCTTCTTTCGATAATAAGTTGATGAAAGATAAATAAATACCTATTTTTCCAACCCTTAAAAGGTCAATATTATTGATAATTAAGCGATATATCATGTAGGCAAAAATTGGGCGTTGTAATTCGCTTATAGACAAAACATTGCCTTCTGTCAATATGCTTGCTATATCTGCATTATCATTGTTATGTATTTGGTTAAAAATATCTGCAATTAAAGGAATATCATTCGGCTGCGGTTGCCTTTTATCTTGCCGTAGCGTATAAGATAACCAATTGTTAAATTGTTCTTTTTTAAAACCATAGATAGAAATATATTGCGGAATTTCATTAATATAGTGTGGGTCGTGATTTTCCAAATGAGTAAGTAATCCATCATCAATTGGACGACTGGTAATAATTAATCGATTTTCTCTGCAATGCACTTCATCTAATCGTTGAATCTTTTTTATGGAATCAACTACCGCATTGATTGACGATTTTGTTAAATCTCCACTCTCATCTAAAGAGTCAATCAGAAATACATATTTTTTGTATTTATTTTTTTCGGAACTAATATCAAAAGCAAATCGAGTTTTTAAGTAATTGTTTATTACACCTAATTTTTCATCAGATTTATATCGTCCGTATTCTCGCAAATTAAAATAAATAGGGAAAAAACCTTCTCCTGTATTGATATAATCTTTTGCATATTTAGCAGCATATTGCCTCATAAAAACAGATTTCCCTTTACCAAAATCAGCAATAATAAATAACAGTTTTTCAATAGCTTCGCTGTTATTAAAATATTGCTCAATTAAGTCAGACGCAAGCGATAAATCATTTTCTAACTTCATTATTTTTTCTTCATCTTCTCCGGTTGAATCGTTATCTTGTAATCCGTTTGTTGGCTTCCACTGTGCAAATGTTTTCTCGTATCGTAAATTTTCAGATTGGTCAAATCCTATCTTTGCATCTTTAATGATAGTTACTAATAGTTTTGATTCTGCCTCATCATGTATAAACTCTTCTATTTCTTGCCTATGTTTTTCATAGTCAGTTCCAAAGCATTCTTCTACTTGCTTTAGAATATGAAGGTTAAAATCTTTTTTGAAAGTATCAATTTGACAATTTGGAAAACCTAATCTATCCAATAAAGCAATTTGTATTTCTTTTATGTATTCTATGGCAGGATGATATTTGGGTTCAAATACAACCAATAAATTATCAGGGTGCAATTTATACTCCTTCTCTTTTACAACTTCTTCATATAGTTGAATAATCTCTGTTGCCGTTACCTGTGATTCAATGTGAATGTTAGCTACTTTTAATGAATGAGCTACTTGTTTACGTGCAGCATCTAAATAAGTTTCAGTTCCATAGTCTTGTAGCTTTTTAATTGTTTTTTTTTGGTAGTATTTGTCTATAGCTTGTTTTCCAAACAATTTCAATAGTATTCCTACTGTACCTGCTGTATTTCCTACAATATCTTGTGCATTATCATCCAAGTTTTTTATAAATAAATTCACGGACTCTTTGATAACATCAGGCAGTTTTTCAACAATATGCGTAATTTGTTTTTTCATTTTATATTTTTATGGATTTTAATTAGTTTTATCGTCTAATTTTTTATAAACGTCATACTCATTCAATACTACCTTGACATTATTCGGCAAAAATAGTATTTTTCAAGATTCCGCACGCTGTATTTTACTCATCAACCTAACATACCTTTTTGTCGCTCTCCCCGCATAGTTCTTTTTGAAGTGCTTACTGTTCTGCTCATATAATTCCGTAGCTTTGAAAGCAGCATCAATCATTTTAATTTGCTTCCTTACGTTCTTGCTTTTAGTCTGTTTTACATACATACAACCGTTAAATGCTGTATGGTGCAAAAAAAACTTACCCATCTCGGTGTGATGTTATCTAATGCTCATCATACACATTTTTAATGCGTTGACCCTGTCATTTCATCTTGCCTCTTACACATCAGCCCCTAAAATATCCCAAGGCGTAATGATCCCTAATAACCTTTCATTTACTTTCCCGTTATGAGTGGAAAAAATCATTCCAATACGTTTTTTATGAGCAAAATAAGATTCAAAAATTTGTTTTACTTCATATACAGTTGTATCTCTTTTTACAAAAAGAAATGATTCATTGATATATTTATCAAAAGAAAGATATTCTCCAAATTCTGACATTTGCATCTCTTCTTCTATACTAATAATTTCATTATCAGATAAATATTGAAATAATGTATTTTCACTAAAAACCCCAATTAACAATTCGTTTTCAAGAATGGGAATATGTGTATATATTTTCTCTCTCATTTCGTTCATGATCGGTAAAACTTTATCATCTAAAGAAGCGGTACGGATTTTTTCTTTTCGAATCCAAATATCACTGATCTTCTTTGGGTTTTCCAACTTATTGATGGTTTCTTCTAAAAACCTGATCATAGCATCGGTTGGCTCAACACCAAAATCATTCAATTTGTGTTGAAGGATGTTTCTAAATTCTCTACAATAGTCAATTTTTGTAGAATCAAACCTTCTATCAAGTTTCAAACTATGAACAAAACTTTCCCCTTGTTTATATTCCATACCCCCATTATAAACAATGGAAGCAGCAAGTTCTAGTTTTTTATATAATTCAATAAATTGTTGTGTATTTGTCATCTAATATTTACATTCGTATAAGATAATTCATCTTGCAATCAAATTTTTGCTTTCAACACGGTAAAAGTTTTTTTGTCTATTTGCATGGCAAAAATATAAAAAGTTTCATTTTATGTTTTCGGTCAAGCCACAAAAGACCTATCTCAAAAAACGAAAATGCTGTTTTAATACACCAACCCTATTTTAATCCCAATAAAATGAAACAACTGATTTTCAGTTTCAGCTAAAAGCAGATCGGTTTCCCTGTATTGAATTGCGGATTGTTGCATTTTATAATAAACAGAAAATAAAAGCGAAAGTTTTTCTGAGAATTTTAAATTCATCCCTAAACCCGCTTGAAAGTAGATGCCTGCTTTGCTGCCATAAAAAACATTATCTTCTACTTTCTTCTCTACCTGCCATTTAAAAGCGTAGCCTATATTAGCAAACATAAAAGGGGCTGTTTTTTTATCCATAAATTTTACGGTAGCATTGGCAAAGATGGGAATAAAAGCAGATACTTTTTTATCGTAAAACCAAAAATCAAGCCCAGTACCAATACCTGTAAAAAAGTATTTATTAAACTGATACGCTAAAATTTGCTGTATCTCAAAAGAGAGGTTTCCATTGGGTACTGTGTCGAAACCGGTAAAATTATTGCCCATTCCGTGGGCTAACGACAAAGAGGTGGGAAACACGAAACGGGAAGCGTCTTGAGGGGCTTGTCTGCCTTGTGCAAACGCGTTGTGTTGGGATAGGAAGCAGGAGATGAAAAGCAGAAAGCAGAAGTCAGAAAGCAGAAGACGAAGGGGTAGAAATTTGGGGATATTAGTCATGAGATTAGTTTTAAAAATTTGTTTTTCTTGTTTTAATAAAATTTGAAATCATTTTTTCACCTTCACCCCAACAACTCCTCCGCAGCGCGGAGTGCGGCTTCACCAATTTTGTTGCCGGTCATCATTTTTGCAAGTTCCATAATGCGTTCTTGGGTGTCAATTTTCTTGATTTTGGTAACGGCTTTTTCATTTTCAACATCTTTATACACAATATAGTGGATATTGGCGCGCGCGGCAATTTGCGGCAGGTGGGTAATGGTGAGCAGTTGGCGTTGCAACGAAACATCGTGCATCACGGCGGCAACCTTGCTTGCCATGGCACCAGAAACACCGGTATCAATTTCATCGAAAATGACGGTGGGCATGAATGAAGCAGCAGAAATGATCGATTTGATTGCCAACATGATGCGAGAAAGCTCACCACCCGAAGCGGTTTTTTCTATCAGAGCTACAGGCATGCCTTTGTTGGAGGAAAAAAAGAACAACACCGAGTCGCTACCGGTATCCGTAAACGAATTTTGTGGAATGATCTCCACTTTGAAAACCGCATCGGGCATGCCCAACAGCGAAAGTTTCCTTTCCAGCTCTTTCTCAAATAGATGCGCCGACTCTTTTCTTTTTTCAGATAAGTTTTTTGATAAAAAAACGATTTTCTCTGCTAAAATTTCATACTCTTTTTGCAATTTTTCAATTTGTGCCTCTAAATTTTCAAATTGTATCAGTTTTTCGTCAATTTCCTGCAGTTTTTGTAATAAACCTTCTACATTTTTCACATAATGTTTTTGTTGCAGTCGGAAGAGGGTGTCTAACCTGTTTTCGCAATATTCCAATTCTTTGGGGTTTACCTCCACCGATTCTTCTTTTGCCGACAATTCAAAAGCTATATCCTTTAAATCCACTAAAATACTATTGATTCGGGCATCCAAATCGTTGATTTTTTCATCGAAGCAGGCAATGGCATGGCAGGCGTTTTTTGCCTCATTTAGTTGTTGAATACAGTTACAATCCTGCTCCGATATTATTTGTAAAGATTTATACAACTGCATTTTAATCTCCTCTGCATTTTTCAGGAATGCAATTTGTAGCTCCAAATCTTCCTGTTCGCCTGCAAACAGTTTGGCTTCATGCAGTTCATTACTTTGAAATGTTAAAAAATCTTTTTCCAATGCTTCGCGCGCTCCCTTTTCTATCGATTCTTGGAGTGCTTTTTCCACTTTTTTATATTGATAATAAATCTGTTGGTATTCTGACACAGATTCATGGAGCAGTGCAAAATCATCTATGGTTTGCAACCGAAAATCGGCTTTATTTAATAATAAATGATGATGTTGCGAATGAATATCTACCAACTGTTCAGCAAGTTCTTTCAGAATGCTAAGAGTAACCGGCGTATCATTTACAAAAGCTCTGGATCCATTTTCCGTAATCTCTCGCCTTAATATTGTATTATTTTGAAAGTCAATGTCATTTGTTTTAAAAAAACCTTCCAGATTCAAGTTATTGAGATTAAATTCGCCCTCCACGATACATTTTTTAGTGGAGTTGTACAATACAGAAGAATCGGCGCGAGCGCCCAAAATCAGAGAAAGTGCACCCACTAAAATGGATTTTCCTGCGCCGGTTTCGCCGGTAATTGCAGTAAAGCCCTTATCAAGAGATAAATCCAATGAATTAATAAGGGCATAATTCTCAATGTGCAGGGCGCGTAGCATGCTAATTGGGTTGATTTATGGCATCATATTTTGTAGCATTGGAGGGATCAATTTGCTTCATAATCTGAATGACTTGCTGCTTTTCGGAAGGCGTTCCCTCTTTAAAAATATCAATAATTTCCTTTTGTTTGGTTTGAACAATAATTGTCATCAAATAGAGCGCGGTTCTTTGTTGATTAACTTGTTGTAATAAACGGAGCGCTTCTAAAATGGTAGCGCGCCCTACATCGGGTGTTTCCGCCATTACATCCAAACCCAACCGGTGATACTGATATAAAAAGTCGTGAAACTTGCTATATGCCGTATTGGTGAAGTTCTCCATTAACCAGTAGCGGTTATTTTGACCCGACTCATAAGATTTCCATCCTAACTCAACAGATTGTTGGTTGAGATTGACAATATCTTGACATTTTGCAAAATAGGGGCTGCCGCCATTGGAAGAAAAAGTGTCGAAATCAACTGCCAAAAACAGATTCAAATAAAAAGCGATTAAAGAGGTGAGTTGGGAAAGGTTGTTGCCTTCGGCATATTCTAACGGGTCTCCATCCACATAATTAAATTGAACGATTTTATCTATAAAATTGAGCACTATCGTTTTATAACTTGATTTAAAAACGGGGCGCTGCAACTGAATCGTCATGGTTGCGTTATACGCATCACCGGTTTGCTTGTCCAGCGTGATTAGGATGGAGCACTCAATGCGTTCATCCATTTTTAATGTGTATTGACACCATTTTCTGTCGTTTACAAACTTGTACAGTTCTTGTTGCAGGTTGTTAAACTTTTCGTAGTTAGTTCCTGAAATTTTATGGGAGTTGATAGAGATAGCACATCTAAAATCTTGTGCAGATAGCTGTAAAACAGCCACTAAAAAACAAAGGAAAATAATTAATTTCTTCATTGTAATAAATTATCTGTTAACAACGTAGGGGGTGGGGTTTTATTTTATTTACCCTATCCTACTTAATAAAATTATCTTTTCTTCTGCTTTCCGCCTTCTGCTATTTCTTAATAGCCGCTTTTATCGGATTCAAAAACTTATCCAACAGCCGCAAATCTTCTGTAATAATCTCCGCATGTTCTGATTTTTCTGCCAATATTTGGTAAAAGTTTTATGTGGCAATATAGCAGTTTTACATATTATGAAGGTTGCAACAGCAACAAACCTTTCTCAATGAATGTTTGAGGTAAATATTTTACCTGTTTTCCTCTTCCTTGAATTTCTAAGATCAAAAAAAATGATTTAATAAATTCATATAATAAACCTATCCCCCCCCCGTTACTATACATTATTAACATAAAAAATTAAAATACTATGAAAAAATGGATTTGCACCGTATGCGGTTATGTTCACGAAGGAGAACAAGCCCCTGAGTTTTGCCCGCAATGTAAACAGCCGCGTGAAAAGTTTAAACTGTTGGAAGAAACCGGAAAATTGGAATGGGCTGATGAGCACCGTATTGGTGTTGCCAAAGGACTCAATGAAGAGGTAGTGGAAGGACTTCGCGCCCACTTTATGGGTGAGGCTACGGAAGTGGGTATGTATTTGGCAATGAGTCGCCAAGCCGACCGAGAAGGCTATCCCGAAGTGGCAGAAGCCTACAAGAGAATTGCTTTTGAAGAAGCTGAACACTGCGCCCGATTTGCTGAAATGCTGGGTGAAGTGGTTTGGGATACTAAAACCAATCTGGAAAAACGTATGTACGCCGAACAGGGCGCTTGCGCAGACAAAAAACGAATTGCTACACTGGCTAAAAAATTAGACTATGATGCCATTCACGACACGGTACACGAAATGTGTAAAGATGAAGCCCGTCATGGACAAGTATTTGAAGCACTTTATAATAGATTCTTTAAAAAATAGTAGTCTGTTTATTTTCGCAAAAATACAATCTATTTTTGTATATCATTTTGCGTTCCTGTTTTTCACCGAATGAAATTTCGCACCGAACTTCCCACCCCAAACGTTCCTTTCCAAATCTCTTATCAAGACCATATTTTATTGCTCGGTTCCTGTTTTTCAGATCATATTGGCTGTTTTTTGGAACGCCACCGCTTCTCTGTGCTCTCCAACCCGTTTGGAACACTTTTTAATCCGATCTCCATTGCAAACGTCCTGAAGATGACGCTTGACCCCGCACTTTTTTCAGAAGAGTATCGCTATTTTTTTGATAACCGCCACATTAGCTTTGCCCATCATGGCTCATTTTCACATACGGATGAAAATCAATTTATTACACAAATAGAACAACAGTGGCGCAACACAAAAAACTTTTTGGAAAAAACAGATTTTTTGTTTATCACTTTCGGAACGGCGTATTGCTACAGGTTTATAGAAAGAGATTTGGTGGTTGCCAATTGTCATAAAATTCCCAATACAAAATTTGAGAAGTTTCGGCTTAAAATAGAGGAAATTGTACAGATTTATCAAGAAATTATACACAAAGTACAGCAACTTAATTCTGCTCTCAAAATAGTTTTTACGGTGAGTCCCGTGCGCCATTTAGGGGATGGATTTCATGAAAACCAACTTGGTAAATCGGTGTTACACCTTGCTATTGAGCAATTAACAGATGATAAAACCACCTTTTATTTTCCTGCCTACGAAATATTGATGGACGATTTGCGTGATTACCGGTTTTATGCGGAGGATTTGTGCCACCCGGGAGAAAATGCCGTGCGTTATATGGAAGAAGTTTTTTCTGATACTTTTTTTTCTCAAGCAACTCAAGCACAACAGAAAGAGATTGAAAAAGAGAATAAGTTTATAAACCACAGAAAGTTAAAATGAATTTAAAAGATATTTTTCATCCATATTCCGAGTTAGATTTTGAAGAACACGCTTTAGCACTATTTCAATATCAATATGAAAAAAATGAAGTGTATCGTTCTTTTTGTGATTTGCTGAAGGTTAACATAAGGAATATTAAAACCATAACACAAATTCCATTTTTACCGATCTCTTTTTTCAAAACCCATCAGGTTAAGAGTGGGGATTTTGAGCCGGAACTCCTGTTTTGTAGCAGCGGCACTACCGGAAATGAAACGTCGCAACATTTAGTAAAAAATGCCCTGCTTTATGAACGCGCTTTTTTACATGCTTTTGAATATTTTTACGGAGATTCCCGAAATTATTGTTTTTTAGCATTGTTACCCAACTATTTAGAGCAAAAACATTCTTCATTAATTTATATGATGAACCGGTTAATTTTTGGTTCAAAATATGCTGAAAGTGGTTTTTATATGTATGATTTTGAAGCCTTATTTGAAAAGATGAACGTACTGAAAAACAAAGGGATAAAAACAATCTTATTTGGCGTTTCTTTTGCTTTGTTGGATTTTTCCGAAAAATTCACCCTCAACTTTTCTGATTTAACTGTGTTTGAAACCGGCGGCATGAAAGGTCGTCGTCCAGAGATTGTAAAAGAGGAATTGCATCAAATTTTGTGTAATGCTTTTGGTGTGAAGCAGATCCATTCCGAGTACGGAATGTGTGAACTCCTATCGCAAGCCTACAGCAATGGAGCAAACCAGTTTGCCACTCCCCCATGGATGAAATTGCTACTTCGCGACGAAAAAGACCCGTTTCATTGTAGCCCCACCCTTAGTAGCGGAGTCATTAACGTAATTGACTTTGCCAATCTGCATTCCTGTGCATTTATCGCCACAGACGATTTAGGGAAACGCACGGCAAACGGCAGTATAGAAATCTTGGGCAGATTGGATGCCGCACAAGTGCGGGGGTGTAATTTAATGTATGTTACTTAGATAAACAAAAAACTACCAAGCCATTTTGGTAGCCCGTCCTCCAATTTTAACAATATAAATTCCTCTTTTTAGATGCTCTAACGAAATAAAATTGTGGGTTAATGTCGTTGTTAAAATATTTTGTCCCAAGATATTATAAATCTCAACGGGCGTATTGGGTGCAACGCCCTCAATGGAGATTCCGTTATGATATTGCGTGATGCTTTGATGGGGCTTCCATGCTTCGCCCTGCAACGTTCCCCAAAGATGTTCAACCAATTCGGGATGATCGATAAAAGGATTGCGGTTGTTTTGGATGTCATAAACAGCGTTGTTTCTGTTGATTTCTTTGGAGCTCACGGGATCTGCACGATGCCATTTCAAAAATAGATTGATTGCGTAAGATGTTAATTCACAGGTAGAATTATTGTATGAAAACACCGCTTGTCCATGTTCGGTTTGCGCTAAATTAGTGTTAAGATAGCGGGTTGCCATATAGAAGTAGGTACGTGCAAAATCGCCCTTATATTCATCAATCGGCTCAAAAACCGTGCTCGTATAACCTGTGAAATTTGAATTTCCCAATTTTGAACCGTTTTTTGAAGTCCATGAAACACTGCTTGTTTCACCAAAAGGATAGTTTCCTCTTTTGCCATTCACATATCCATCTGTTGGATACAGATGAAATAGATCGGTGTGCATGGGCATAGCATCATTGAACCAGCTTTTAGGAATGGAGTGCTCGCGATTGTAGCAATCTCCTTCTTTTGAATAATTTCCACACTGGTCGGAGGAAAAGGTATATTCATACGGTGGATTTCCCGGCATATCGGAATACATATCCCATACTTTACTATTTGTTTTTTTGTCTGTGCTTTCAAATGCAGTCCATAAACCTCCATAAGATATTGAATTATGGTTTTTTATGATGTTAAACATGGCGGTTTTGAGTGCTACGCCTGTTTTTCCTTCGGCATCAGTGTAGTAATTGGTGGGAATCTGCCCTGAAACTGTGAAAAGTAACAGCACAGGGAGGAGCAAAAAGAGTAGTTTTTTTAGGTTTATTGCCATAATAAAATAATAAAGTTGAGCGCGAAAATAAGGAAAAATTGTTTCTAAAAACTATGTAAAAAAAAACATACCTCCCTAAAAAAACTATTTTTGCCACCAGAAATCAATGAATTTAATTTATATTATGAAAACCAATTTCACATTCCAAAACCCCACCAAATTAATTTTTGGAAAAGGAACGATTGCCAACCTTGCTCAAGAGTTGCCCAAAGATGAGAAAATATTAGTAACCTACGGCGGCGGGAGCGTAAAGCAAAACGGTGTTTATAAACAGGTATTACAAGCGTTGCAAGGCTTTAACTACATAGAGTTTTGGGGCATTGAGCCCAACCCCACCGTGGAGACCCTTCGCAAAGCTATTGCGCTGGGAAAACAGGAAAAAGTAACCTACATCCTTGCAGTGGGCGGCGGCTCCGTAATTGATGGCACAAAGCTGATCTCCTCAGCAATTCCTTACGACGGCGATGCTTGGGAGTTGGTGCTGAAACCCGCCAAAATTGGAAAGATGCTTCCGTTTGCCTCAGTGCTCACCCTGCCTGCAACCGGCTCGGAAATGAATTGCGGCGCTGTGATTTCAAACGCCGAAAAACAGGAAAAATATGCTTTTTATTCCTCTTTTCCGCAATTTTCCGTGTTAGATCCTTTGGTAACTTTCTCTTTGCCCGATTTTCAAATTGCCTGCGGCATTGCCGATACTTTTATTCATGTGCTGGAACAGTACCTCACCGTTCCGGACGAATCGCCGCTGATGGACAGGTGGTCGGAAGGAATTATGCAAACCTTAATTGAACTGGCACCTAAGGTCACCGCTGATAAAACCAATTATGAAGCAATGGCAGAGTTTATGTTGTGCGCCACCATGGCGCTGAACGGCTTCACCGCCATGGGCGTAACGGAAGATTGGGCTACCCACCTCATCGGACATGAAATCACTGCCTTACAAGACATTACACATGGTCAAACCCTCGCTATCGTGCTCATCGGTGTTATGAAAGTGTTGCGCAAACAGAAAAGAGCAAAATTATTACAGTTCGGCGCTCGCGTTTTTCATATTGTTGAAGGAACTGAAGAGCAACGTATTGATACAACTATTGTGGCAACCGAACAGTTCTTTCGCTCCATTGGCTTGGCAACCAAATTGCATGAGTTGAACATCGGCGCAGAGACAATCCAAGCCATTAAGGATCGCTTTTTAAAGCGTGGCACCCACCTCGGTGAGTGTGGAAATGTGGATGGCATGCTTACAGAAGAAATTTTGAATGAATGTCTGTAGAGATATAAATAATTTTCTACTTTTGCCAGCTTAAAAAAAAATTAAAATTAAAGACTTAATTATATGAAAAAAATTACAAAAAATGTTTCTTTCGGCAAACTTGCCATGTTAGCTAATGTGTTCATTTTGGGTATGTTTATTATCTCTATGGTGTGCCTGTTGAATTTTGATAAGGTGAATGTGAAATTAGTACACCAAACCCCTGCGTATGAGTCAGCATTTGCCTATTTGCGCGATGTGGAAAAACCAAGACGTG
>WQSU01000025.1 GCA_009787675.1 Lentimicrobiaceae bacterium | reverse complement strand
CCTCTCAATGTTGTGTTTGTAATGTGAGCGCCCCAGGGACGAGCCAAGTCCTCCATTACGTAGGCTTGGTTAATTCTGTTGGTGAAATTAATGGAAGTAATCCTGTCGCCTGTTGTGCGCAACGTTCTAATATCAAATGTTCTAAATTCATTTACGCCATTAAAAACATTCTTGTTCAAATTGTCGAAATTAAAACCGTACTCACCCTGTTTTGCCGTTCTGAAAGTTAAGCCCTCAATGGCATTGTCCCAGCGACCGTTTTGTAAAATGGTAGCATGCAAATACAAACTGGGATTCCGAATGGAATATGCACCCGTATAAGCGGTAAAATCAACTTGTTGTTTGGTGAAGCGGTATTGCACATCTTGTGCCCAGGTAACTTTTCCATCGATGTTTACCTGTTGCCGGTCGAGTACCATCAACCTTCTCGTTAACACAGGATTATCAATAACGTCATCATAAACGACCAGTAAATAGTTGCCCGATTTGGTAATACGCATTTCTTGCGTTGGAAAGACCAACTTATATTTAGTATAAGGCACTATCGTGTTGAATGAGAAAGAATAATCGTTTATTAAATCTTCCAAAAAACCATCTAAATACTCAATTTGATTCAGTGGCGAGTATTGCCAGTCGTGCGAACAGTGAAAGAGTGTATATTTTAAAAACCGGTCTTTTTGCAACAAATCATCAAAAGTTAACACTAACCTCTCACCTGATAGTAGTTGAATGACAGGCTGCCCAAAGTTAACACCTTGAGGCGTAATTTTAATACTGTGAATCCCCTCCTCATAAACGGCATTAGTGGGGGGAAGCTCCGTTGGCGGCTGTGCAAAGGAATTAGGAATTAAGAATTGAGAATTAAGAATTAATAGAATGATAACTAAAGTTGTACCTTTCTGCTTTTTTCCTTCTCCCTTGTGTTGTTGCGATTCATTTTGAAGGATAAATTCCGTTGCCTTTTGATACATGTCTTGCATAATTTCTGAACTGTCTCCGGGAGCAAATCTTGCAAACTCACATTGTTGTAAAGTCGCTACAAAATTGTCGGTTGTTAGCGGCGCAACGCCCAATTGTGTGAGTTTCGACGCCACGTTATCCATAGAAAGTTGAGACATGGGGATGTGGTATTTGCTGCTCAAATAGCCCCAAAGTGCACGGGAAATCTCCATGTAAAACGGCTCTTTATTTCCTTCTTCTAAAAGTTTTTTTGCGGTTTTTAGATTTTTGCGCGCCACCTTGTTCGCCTTTTTATGGCGCATTAACGCCACATTGCTCCTTGTTTCGATCTGTTTTCGCCAAATAAGAATAAAAAGCAATAAAAGTAGCATAGGCAACAATAACGCTGCATAATATTGAAGAGAACCAAAGAACACAACTCCAACAGGTTTGAGATTGAAATTAGAGGTTCGGATAAAACGAATGTCGCTGCCCAAAACTTTGATCTCCTTTTGTAATGAAGTGGTAGATACGGCTACCTGCCCCGAACCTTTTTCAATTTGCAATGTAAACTCTTGTGTGGACAGAACTTTGTAGGTATTACTTTGTGAATCAAAAAACGAGAAAGAGGCTTTAGGAATCGTAAAAGTTCCCTCATTGCGGGGAATGATCACATATTCGAATATGCGTGAGCCTGTAACCGTATATCCTTTTGTGTTAATATTATCGGTTACTCTCGGTTCGGTTACATCAAAATCAGTTGGAAATATAATGTCAAGCGGATCAATATGTTGGATATTCCCTGTGCCGCTTATGGTTACCGTAAAGTTCGTGGCGTCATTTGCTTTAAGTTGTGTTCTGCTTAAAGAGGAAGTCAAGGTAAAATTTCCTACAAGACCACTGAAGTTTTCCGGTTTGTTGTTTTGCGGTAAAGGCTTCACATTGAGTTGAACAGAGTTTGATTTAATATCAAGATTGTAATTTTGAGCATTTTGCCTGCCCCCGAAAAATCTATCAAAAAAAGGATCTCCCGAACTTTGCTGAGAGATGACATTGGCGGTAAAGTCAAGTTCCATTGGAGTAACCGTAACCTCACCTGTTTTTTGCGGAAAAACCGCCGTTCTTTTGATTTCATGAACGGCATACTTTTTCCCATTTAGAACTTCTTGTTTTACAATATTTTGTTCATTCTGTTCACCCAGCGAGTACGACCATAAACCGCTTTGAGTAGGCATGGTAGCACTGTTTACGCGGTAGCCGCCGTTCACGCCTTGCCCTACATATAACTTATGAGTAATAATTACTTGTTCTCCCTGGTATGGATTCATTTTAGAGGCAGATGAACGAACAAACACCTCGTTTTTGTCGAAGGCTTGCGCTTGCTGCTGACTACTTCCTCCTTGCGCTTGCTGCGTCTGGGGCGTGCCCGCTTGTTGCGATGCCACAACTTTGATTTGCACACCGTTGGATTTCACTTGATTTCCATCCACCACAAATGTGGCTGCAGGAATTGTGTAGCTTCCCTCTTTTTGTGCTCTCAAAGTAAAAGAAAATGAAAAAGTGTTGCTTTGTGTAGTTTGCCCATTTATCATAGTAATAGAACTGGATTGACTTGAGTTTGGACCACTCAAAATATCAAATCCAGGGAATTGGTAGGAAGCGATCTGTTGTGGGCGCTGGTTGAGTGCATAAGTAAAAGTGAAAGCCTGACCAATCGAAACCTGCGGAGGAGCGCTTGCCGTACAGGTAACCTGTGAAAATAACTTGGGAGTATTTACAAAAAAGAAGAATAAGAAACTAACTATAAGAATTTTATAAATATTATTCATAATTATTTATTGCAGAAAGATGTAACGAAGCAATAATAAAATTATTACACAATATTTTTAATAAAACAAACAGTAGTTTTTATGTATCTATAAATTATCAGTGCAAGCCTGCGAACACCATTAAAAAAAAAATATTTTTGCGCTTCCAAATGCGGAAGTAGCTCAGTTGGTAGAGCATCAGCTTCCCAAGCTGAGGGTCGCGGGTTCGAATCCCGTTTTCCGCTCTAAATTTTTTTTTCGATATATGCTTAAATATTTAATCGAGAAAGAGTTCAAGCTCATTCGAAGAAACAGCGTGCTTCCCGTTATCATTTTTGTAATGCCGGTTGTTTTTTTGCTGCTCCTGCCTTTTGCCGCCGATTTCGAAGTAAAAAACATTCGCTTGACAGTGGTGGACAACGACTATTCAACTTATTCTAAACGTTTTATAGAAAAGATAGGCTCTTCCCATTATTATCAAATTGTGGCGAATGAAAACAGCTATGAGGCTGCCTTGAATAATCAAATAGTAAGCGGAAGGGCTGACGCCATTTTAGAGATTCCACGCCACTTTGAACGTGATTTGACTAAGCAAAAAATTGCCAAAGTGCTCATTTCCGCCAATGCAGTGGATGGGATGAAAGGGATGATGGGCACCGCCTATTTAGCATCAATCGCTATGGATTTCTCTAAAAATATCTCGATGGAATTGGTGGCTTTAAATAGTGTTGCCTCCCAACAGAATATCATAATTACCAATCGGGCGCTTTTCAACCCGTTTATGAACTACAAAGCCTACATGGTACCTGCTATCATGATGATGCTCTTAGTGTTAATGTGTGGCGCCATGCCGGCTGTGAGTATTGTCATGGAAAAAGAACAGGGCACCATTGAGCAGATGAATGTTACCCCCGTTAAGAAATTTTATTTCATTATAGCTAAAATCATTCCGTATTGGTTCATCGGCTATATTGTGCTCACCATTGGTTTTATTATCGCCTACCTGATCTATGGATTGCTTCCCGTGGGCAGTTTTGGGACACTCTATTTAGCTGCAGCAGTGTTTATTCTCACTATGACCGGCATTGGGTTAGTGGTCTCCAACAAATCGGATACGATGCAACAAGCGATGATGATTGCTATGTTTTTCCTTGTTGTTTTCATATTAATGAGCGGCTTGCTCACGCCTATTGCCTCCATGCCACGTTGGGCTCAATGGCTCACTTATGCCAATCCATTACGTTATTATGCTGAAATAATGCGTTTTGTTTACCTAAAAGGATGCACCATTTCTGACATTTTGCCGCAATTGGGAGCATTGATGGCTTTTGCCTTCGGAGCAAATCTGTGGGCAGTAATTAGTTATAAGAAACGAAAATAAAACCGGAAATAAAAAATCACCTCATCACCTAATCTATCATATTTATGATCACCTACATCAAAGGCACTTTAGTCGAAAAAAATCCCGCTTACGTGGTTATTGAAACTGCCGGCGGTGTGGCTTATGGCATTCACATTTCCTTAGCTACTTTTTCACAATTGAAAGAAACCGAAAATGTGAAGTTGTTAACCCATTATGTTATTAAAGAAGATGCGCAACAACTATTTGGATTCTACACAGAAGAGGAACGAAGTTTGTTTCGCCTACTCATTTCCGTAAATGGAATTGGTGTCAATACGGCGCGTTTAATTCTATCCTCTTTAAGCACTGATGAATTGATTAATGCTATTGCTACAGAAAATGTTAGAATTATTCAGGGAGTGAAAGGAATAGGGCTGAAAACGGCGCAAAGGGTGATTATTGATCTCAAAGATAAAATTGGAAAAACTTCCCCTTCCAATATTGAAAAAATGACAATTTCATATAATAATAATAAAGTAGAAGCATTATCTGCATTGGTTTCGTTGGGGTTCACCAAAAACTCAGCAGACAGCGCCTTAGAAAAGATTGTTCGCATGGAAGGTACCCACTTGTCCATTGAAGACTTGATTAAGAAGGCATTAAAATTATTATAAACTTGAGTAAAGTATTTAAGAAGCTACAGTTTTTATTTTAGCTATTTTCATAACCTTATCCACATTAAGATTTATATCATTTAATTGATATAGACCTGCTTCTACTTCACAAACAAAAACTTAGCCACCTTCTTCTCTTTTCCGGTTTTGCTGGATGCCATTACAAAATATACGCCCGTGGCAGGACGGTTGCCGTAAAAATCCTTTCCATTCCAAATTAACTGACCGCCATAGGCATAACCTTGCCAAACCAAATTTCCCTTTGTATCGGTGATTTTGCAGAAAGAATCTTCCATTAAACCTTTTACGGCAACAGGTCCATAATAATCTTCTCGCACAGGATTGGGATAAACGAGTGCTTCCTTGTAATTGTCCTTTGCCATGGTAGCTGTACCTTTGTAGGAAATTAGCCCGCCATCGGTTGCAATAAACACCTCGCCGTTTTCAGGATTAATTTTAATATCATAGATTTGATTTGAAAACAAGGGTGAATTTTCTGTGGTAAAATGAAAAAGTTCCTGAGTGCCTGAGGGTGAAATGAGGAATACGCCGGCACTCCGAGTCCCAATCCATTTTCTATCGGCAGCATCCACAGCAATACATGTAATGTATTCGTATTCAAGAAGAATTTGGATGTACTCGAACTGTTCTAAGAGGATGTTTTTGGCATAAACTTGTCTGTTAAACACCGAAGCCGCATCGTAAATTACTTTTATTCCCTGATCGGCGCCAACCCAAATCCGTCCTTCTCTATCTTCTGCAATGCAGGTAAGCCTTGTACCAGCCACTTTAGCTTCTGAGGTAAGATTTACTGTCGTTTTTTTATGCAATGCATCATTCTCAAGCGAGCCATTCTCATAAAATACAATCAATGTATTGGCAACAGGAGCTGTAATCCATTTATAGTTACGAGAATCGATTAGAATATGCTCAACATAGCTTTTTGCAGGGATATAAGAGCTCAAATCTATTGTGTACCATTTATCTTCAGTTGTGTTTAAGTCTTTAACCTTTATGGGATCGTTTGCTGCATCAGTGTGTGCCATCCAAAGGTGGTTTTGTTTATCAATTGTCAATCCTGATACAAACACAATGGAATCTTTTACTCGCGTAGATTTCAATGGTGAATTATAATTATTGTAACAAAATATTTCATGGGTCTCCCTATTGATTTTATAAAGTCCATCTAACCATGAACCAATATAGATTTCGTTTGTATTTTTGGGATTAATGGCAACTGAATTAAACCCTCCTGGTCTTGATTCTGGGGCGTCTGCATTCAACTGACTAAAGTCAGTAGTGCTCCACCATTTATCATTTTGTAAAATACTTATTGCGGGAGCATTCCAACTGGGAACAATGGCACCGCTACGGGCGCCCGGCACCACGGCTAACATGCCTTCTAAAAAACACAACCCATAGGAACTGCTATTGGCAGGACCCTCAGCAATATTCGCTATAGAGGTATCATTCTGTAAATCTAAATATATTAATCCCAAGTTATCATCCGCTATCCAAACATTCATTTTATCATCAAAGATTGCTTTACGCCCGCTTTGCCATCTATGTGGCGGTCTTTTCCAATAAGTCTTATCTATGAAGTTGTCTCCTGAAAAAAATTGAATATGATTCCAACTACAAATCAATAATTTTTCATCTTTTTTATCAAAACTATTAATCTCTATTTCCATAGAAGCATCATAATTCCAATGTGAGTTTTGATAAACAAACAAAGTATCAAAAACAAAAGTATCAACAATTGCTTTTGTATTTTGCACAGCAAACAATTTATCCTGATAACTAAACAATAATTTATACGGTACTTGAGGCAGTTCTTCCTCTTGCGTCCATGATGAGAAATCGGCAGGATTTGAAGTATTTACAGGCAATGAACATACCCCCTTATCGGTAGCTAAATAATAACGGTCGTTGTGAATGGCTAAAGAATGTGCACGATAAGGCTCATTATGTTTTATGGTAAACCATGTGTCTTTTACTAATAAATTATCTAAATCTATAATTACTACGCCAAAATCGCAAGAAAAATAGGCAAGTCCTCCAAAAGTAAAGATACTGTTAATTGTCTTAGAGCCTGTAATTTGTTTGTTCAAGAGATCACGAATATTATAGACCTTGTAATCTTTCACAATGTCTATATTAGAATTGGTATAAGCAATGAATAGCCTGCCTTCATTATCACTATGGATGGTTTGGATTCCAACATCCGATAGCCCATTCAAATTAGACCATTTATCCTGAGCGCCGCCAGATTTATCAACTACTAATATACTTTTATCGGTGGCAGCATAAATATTTTCATGATCTTGAGCAACAGAGTGAAATCTATTGTAAGCTAAATATTCTTTAAATTGACCAAGCGGAACATCTTGCGCCCAAAGTGATATGGAAATAAAAGGGACAAGAACGAAAAAGAGTTTTTTATTCATAATATTCTAATATTTGTTTATCAAATAGTTATTTTTTATTTTTTGTAATGATACCCACGAGGTTAGCAAACTAATCCCTGTTCCCAAAAAGAAAACTACTGCAAAATCTACGAACGCAATTGAAACAGGATAAGCCGAAATGATGTAGGAAGATTCGGCATTACCCAACGAGATTACGCCAAAGTGCTGCTGTATTAGACAACAAATCAGACCAATGCATATTCCCAAAAAACCACCGAAAATGCCAATCATAGCGCCAACAATTAAAAAAATCTTTTTTAGTAACGCCTTAGATGCTCCCAAAGTGTGCAAGATAGAAATGTCCTGTTTTTTTTCTATAATAAGCATTCCTAAAATGCCAATGATATTAAAAGTTGCAATCACAAAAATAAAGCCCAAAATAAGATATACTGTCAAATTTTCACCTTTTATTGTTTTATAGAGCAACGCTTCCTGTTGCATCTGATTCTGAACTGTAAAATCATCGCCTACAATTTGTTCTATTTTTTTCTGAACTTTTCCGAGTTTAGCATTTTCATTAAGATACAAGGCAATAAATGAAACCTTTGTGTCTAATTCAAATAACTCTTTTGCAAGTTTTTTGGAAACAAACAGCGCATTTTCATCATATGGGGTGTAGCTGGCAAAAACTCCAACAGGACGTGCATAACATGTCTGAAACGCATCTATGGGGTTAACAAGGCTTTTTTTGCTACGCTTTGGATAATAGAGCTTTACAGACTCAAAGTCGTAAAGTTCAATACTTAATAATCCGGCAACAACTTGCCCGAATACAATTCCGTTTTCACTACCTACCTCAAAATCACCATCAATGGTCGTCTCTTCCAATCCTGATAATGCCGGAAAATTTTCAGATACCCCATACAAGGTGGCTAACGTTTGTTTTTCATGATAAGCAACCAAGATTAAATCACTAACTACTTCTTCTACAGCTTTTACACCTTCAACTTTTTCTAAATCGCCAATGAAAAAATGTCTATCCTCCAATGAAAACATTTTTCCCTCTTTAACTTCAATTTTTAATGGTGGATTAGAACGATTAAAAGTGCTTGTTATCAAATCTTGCAGTCCGTTAAAAACCGACAACACAATGACTAACGCCGCAGTGCTTGCCATAATGCCCAGCACCGAGATGACAGAAATAATATTAATAATATTGTGTTTTTTGGGAGAAAACAGGTAGCGAAATGCAATAAAGGAAGAAGTTCCGGAATTATTTTTCACAGATTACGATTTCAACAGATTTTCGATATTTTCAAGGTAGTCTAACGAGTCGTCAATAAAAAAAGTGAGCTGCGGAATGACGCGCACCTGATGTTTTATCTTTTGCGCCAAACGATACCGTATGTCTTTGGTATTCTTTTTGATAGCTTTCATAACAATTTCGTTATCTGCAGCATTAAAAATACTTAAATAGGAGCGAGACAAAGACAAATCGGGAGTTACTTTCGTTTGAGTTACCGTAATCATACAATCATACAAGGGAATGCCGTCTGTCAGAAAAATTTCGGCAAGTTCTTTCTGAATCAATTTAGCTATTTTATTCTGACGCGTACTGTCCATATCGTTTGCATTTATTATTTTGTAGTACAATATAACGATAGGGGTTCGCTTTTCGTATAATCAGAGCTCATCTGAAAAACCAGTGTCATCAGAGTTCAAAAACATCTTTAAAATATTTCCCTAAAGCGTCCTTTTATGCAAAACCCTTCCAAAAAATCGTCCCATTTTTACAATAAAATTCGAATTGTAAATTTCATTCTCGATACACAATTGGTTTGCTGAGAAATAAAATTTTTCGAAAGACTTGACAAAGGGGGGTGGCAAATTGTATTATTGCGGTGTTGAAACGAAGGGATCTCAGGGCTGGCAATCCTGTCATTCAGAACAACAACTAAAAAACTATACCTAAAACTAATACAACAGCCTACACACTCTCTAAACTCTAATACTTCTCACAAGGTGAGAACAAAAAGCGCCGTTGTTACTACAATGTAATTCTGCGACAGTGAAACTCAAAAACAAACTAATATTAAACTCAAAAACTATTATTTACTATGAAAAAAATCTTTTTATTATCACTTTTAAGTGTTCTTTTTTTATCTGCTTTTTCACAAAACTTCAATTCAAACAATACTACTAACGTTGAAATCCTTGAAAAAATCCATATTATTACAAGTATGGATGACGAAGAGGGCGTTTTAGCTATGGAGCGAGGATGGTGGATATTCTTCTACAAGAATGTAAAAACAACTAAGTTGCCTAATGGTACTATCCAATTAAATTGTAGCGGTTGGGGGTGGAAAGTGTGTCTGCCTTATTTATATTCTTCATCTGGAAATATTTCGTCAATTCTTGATGAAATATTGGAAGAACTCATTACAGAAAGCAATGAACAAATTGCCAGAGGAGAATTTCATGGAACAATTTCTAAGAAAATAGCAATTCCCGGGACAATACCAGGCGAAAGAGAATTATTCTTGTTGTTCTTAATGAATTGGAAAAATGATCCCGAAAAACCGTACAATGGTGAAGCAGAAATCATTATCTCAAAAACAAACAAACTCGGATTCTAAACTTAAAACGACTGGAGGAGGAGTGCACCCTCCTCCATTTTTAACAAATCGAAACTGTTTTACCAATGAAAAAGATCTACAATTTATTAACCATCTTTCTATTTATGGGTAGCCTCAGTGGCCAAAATACGAATCAATCCAATTATGTTTCGGAACTGTTTCATTGCACTTATGTGAAAAATATTCACGCCTATCTTGACACTAAACCTCATAATAATATCTATGCCACTTACGACAGTGCCTTATTTGTTATTAATCAAAGAGGCTTTGGAAAAGAGGGTGAGGCGAAAATCTATAAAATCAATGCATTCTCAGGAGTAGAAGACACTTATTCCATTTCTTTACCTCCTACTTTTAAAACAAATAGAGGTAAAATAGAACGTATTTGGGTCTGGGCAATTGCTGTTGCCGATTCAATACTTTGCCTTGCCGTTGATGAAGGAATTTGGGTATATCATTACACTGCTTCAAAACAGTGTGAATACCTAAAGACAATTTTAATTGCAGATGTTTCAGACATGCAATTTGTTAATCAGACATTACACACCTTCATTCCTAATAATGAAGGGTTTGAATGGGTTAAAATTCATCTCTCCAATAATGAAATAGAATATGTGAGGTCCTTAGTATTAAATAATCATTTTTTCCTTCAGATTGCTCCTGTCAAACTCATCACTATAAGTAGCAATGCGCTCTATTTCTTGCAACGCAACGAACCGATTATTGAAAAATATGCATTAAACGGTGAACACTTGGCTGCGTATGCGCTCAAAATACCCAACTGGGAAAATATATCCAAAGAGGTAGCACATAAACTTGATTCTATTGAAGACATCACCGAAAGGAATTATGCTTTTTCCAAATTTTCTGTTTTTGAACATAATTTTATGCATCTCTTCTATGCATTTTCAAGTGAACGTTTTTTTATGATCGCCATGGATAGTAACAAAAGTGCAGAAACATACATAACCCCCTATTTCATACAAATTATTGGAGATACAACAATTATCGAACCCTATTCTGTGAAATTAAATGAAAATGAAAAGTTTAGTGAAAAGCATTTTCCGTTTTTAACCCAATCAGCCGAAGGCAATCTCTTGTTTGAACAATTAAATAACTATGTGATTCAAATTAATAATGGTTCTAATTTGTCGTGGCAAAATAAAACACAAAAAGAGTTCCAACGAGATGTTAATTTTTATCATAGAGACAACGACCCAATAGAAAAAATTGAAACTTATCATCTCATAAAAGATTATATCCCTGCTGATTCAATTCATTTTTTAGACTTTGATGATCATATCTTTTCTTTGAATGAAATAAAAAATGATAAAGCAATCTTTATCATTTCACAATACCCCCAATGTGCAACATGCACAAAAGTTATTTGGCATTACTTCTCAAATAAAAAAATGCAGAATGTTGATATTTATAATGTAGCACAAAACTGTCATACCTACCTTATGAAAAAAGAAAACATCAAAGAAGTTAATACCTTTCTAAAAGCAGAATACGTGCCTTTATTTATTGATACTAATAAACTTAATTCTGCAACAAAACAGATACTATCGCAAAAATCAAACCCTATCGTACTCCTATTTGATAAAAAGTTACAACATATTGAACTCTTCTCAACTGTGAATATTATTGGAGATTTTATGGGGAATCTGAACCCTGTATTTCTCCATGCCATTGATAATTTTATGGGAGAGTAATTTTTGATAACTGTTAAAATATTTATTTTTGCCGAAATTTTGAAGTATGAACTATTCGATTGATTTTACACAACTCACCCAATTCGTAAATCTTGAATTAGCCGCTAAACAGGTGGTTGAAGGTTTTATTACTGGTATCCATAAAAGCCCGATGCATGGTTTTTCGGTTGAATTTGCGGAACACCGACAGTATAATGCAGGAGAACCCACCAAACATATTGACTGGAAACTGTACGCAAAAACCGACAAGTTGTTTGTAAAACGTTTTGAAGAAGAAACCAACCTGCGTTGCCACATTGTGATTGACCGTTCATCTTCCATGTATTTTCCGCTCAAGGATGAATATTCTTTACAAAATCCCAATAAAATCTTTTATGCTATTTATGCTGCCGCTGTTCTGATACAAATACTGAAAGGACAACGGGATGCCGTGGGTTTGAGTATTTTCTCAGATACGCTGGAGCTACATACCGGAGCGCGAGGCGGCGAAACACACCTCAAAATGATTTACCGCGAACTGGAAAAAATCTTACAACCTATCTCTAAAGAAACGCGTAGCAACTCCATGGTTACGGACACCTTGCATCGCATTGCTGAACAAATACACAAAAGATCAATGGTGGTGATTTTTAGTGATATGTTTGAATCGCAAGCCAATACTGATGAACTCATGCTGGCATTACAACACTTGCGCCATAACAAACATGATGTTTTGTTATTTCATACCTACGATAAAAAATTGGAATTTGATTTCGCATTCGATAATCGCCTCTACAAATTCATTGATATGGAAACAGGCAGTGAGGTGAAACTGCACTCCAATCATATTAGAGAGTATTATCAGGCAGCCATTGGAGATTATTTTCAAGAGCTAAATCTTAAATGCGGACAATACCAAATTGATCTCATCCCGGTGGATATTCATCGCGGACTCGAACAAATTCTCATCCCATACTTGTTAAAACGAAAATAATGACTAATGAACAGAAAGCCAATACAATTGCTTCCAAACTGACAATTCCCGATTGGGCTGAGCAAGACCGTCCCCGTGAAAAATTTCTATCATTAGGATCTGCCTCGCTTTCTGACGCTGAACTTATTGCTATTTTGCTCAGAAGCGGAACAAAAAACAAATCGGCAGTAGATGTTGCCCGTAGTTTAATGGCGCAATGTAATAACAATCTGAATCGTGTATTCGAAATGCCATTAGGTAAACTAATGAAAATTAACGGTATAGGAAAAGTTAAAGCGCTCACCCTCCTGGTTGCTTTTGAATTGGGGAAACGTTGCCGCGTGGCTGTCGTAGAACAAAAACGCAAGCTAATAGAAATAATGGATTTAGTGGAGTTAATGCAAACGAAAAATGCACGGTTAGGGTATGAAGAATTTTGGGTAATATTTGTTAATCAAGGCTCTTTTTTAGTAGGGATTGAGAACTTTGGACGTGGTGGGCTCACCTGTACCTCAGTTGACATAAGACTCATTTTATTGAAAGCATTGGAATTAAAAGCAACAGGTTTTTTTATGTGCCATAATCATCCCTCCGGCGACTTGACTCCAAGCCCGATAGATATAGCCTTGACAACACAAATGAAAGAAGCTGCGCGCTTATTATCCATCCAATTGCTTGACCACGTTATTATTAATAAAGAAACCTATTATAGCTTTTTAGAAAATGATATACTTTAAGTTACAAATTAAAATTGTTGTTTCTTTGCGGGGCAAATGGCTTTTAAAAAAATTATTGAATATCAAATAAATAGTTAATGTATAGAGTTTTTAAATTTGGCGGGGCATCGGTGAAAGATGCAGAGGGCGTGAGGAATCTGAAAAAGATTTTGGATATTTATCAAAATGAAAAGTTAATAGTCGTTATTTCTGCTATGGGTAAAATGACGAATCAATTGGAAAAAGTACTTGATGCCTGGTACTATCAGCCGGACGCCTTGACAATCAACTTTGAAATGGTGAAAAACTTTCACCTTGATATTGCTAAACAGTTGGAAAATAGGCAAGGAGAGATTACCTCAGTCTTGCTCCCCATTTTGGATAAACTTTTTGCAATATTATCAGGCAATCATTCCAATCACTACGACAAAGATTATGATGATATTGTAAGTTTTGGAGAATATCTTTCCACCCAATTAATCTCTACCTATCTGAATTTGAATGGATATGAGAATAAGTTTGCTTGTGCCATCCATTTGATTAAAACCGACGACTCATTCAGAGAAGGAAAAGTGAATTGGGAAGAAACCGAAAAGGCGATTCAGGATTTTATAGCCCAATACGCAAACAAAACGATTATTACACAAGGATTTATAGGCGGAACCCTAACTGGAGAAATAACCACACTGGGGCGTGAAGGTTCAGATTTCTCAGCCGCCATCTTCGCCAATTGCTTAAATGCAGGTAGTGTTACGATTTGGAAAGATGTACCCGGCTTGCTTAATGCCGATCCGAAGTTCTATCCCGATGCAGTTAAATTGGACGAAATTTCCTATCAGGAAGCGATTGAGTTGGCATACTATGGCGCTACCGTTATTCACCCTAAAACAATAAAACCGTTGCAAAACAAGAATATACCACTTTTCGTAAAATCGTTCATGACACCTTGCAATGACGGAAGCAGAATTGCTGATGTGGAACCCTTGGAAAAAATCCCTTCCTACATTTTTAAAACAGAACAGATTTTGCTCTCCATTTTCCCTAAGGATTTTTCGTTTATTGCTGCTGATAATCTGACCAAAATATTTTCATATATTTCTAAAAATAAATTGAAAATCAATCTGATGCAAAACTCTGCTGTGAGTTTTACGATTTGTATGGACAATAAACCGAACCGTTTTGCTAACTTGCTGAAAGATTTACAGGAAGAGTTTAACGTAAAATACAATATGAATAAGAAACTGATTACCATCCGCCACTATACGCCGGAAGCAATAGCGCAAGTGATAGGAGAACAGCGTGTTATACTTGAGCAGAAGAGTAGAAGTACGGTGCAGGTGGTGCTGTGAAGTTCTTTATTCCCTATTGCTATTAAAGCAAATCCGCGAATACCCATTCCCCAAAGGGATCACCTCTATGTGCATCGCAATGCGCTCTTTAAGTTCAGACAGGTGTGAAATCACCCCAATCAATTTGCCCTCATTCTGCAAGTTTGACAAAGCAGAAAGTGCAACATCCAGATAATCAGAATCAAGTGTGCCAAAACCCTCATCAATAAACAGGGTATCTATCTTCATATTTTTACTTGCCATATTTGCCAAACCCAATGCTAAAGAGAGCGATACGATAAATTTTTCGCCTCCCGAAAGATTTTGGGCTGAACGTTCCTCTCCGTTTTGAAAATTATCAACCACCGCCAACTCAAACGGGTTTGTTGCATCACCCACACGTTTCAGCATATAACGCTCCGACATCTTTAGCAGTTGGTGGTTCGACAAACTTATTAAATGTTCAAAAGTTAAAGCCTGTGCAAAATTGCGATATTTTTTGCCGTCCAATGAACCAATCAACTCATTTAAACTGCCCCATTTCGTGCAAGTTTCCTGTTGTAATTCTTTCTCTTTTAATTTTTTATGATTTTTATGCAAATTTTCGTCATTCAAACTTATGGATTGGCGGTTTGCTCCAATTTTTTGAGAAAACAGGTCGCTGAGTGGCTTCTTCTCGTCGTACTCTATTTGCAATTCTTCCATACTTTTTTCAGTAATGGATGTTGCCTGTTTTTCTGCTGCTTCTTTCTCTTTTTCTGCAAT
>WQSU01000024.1 GCA_009787675.1 Lentimicrobiaceae bacterium | reverse complement strand
TAAATTCATTTCTTAATTGTAATTTTTCACCACTCATATTTTTCACTTCCAAAAGTTATAAAAATTAAACCACTGCTCCGGATATTCACGAACCACCGCCTCCAATTTTTTCACAAATGCACGTGTTAAGTGCTCTGCCTTCTCTCGTTTGGATAATGTGCCGGCATCTTCTAAAGAGATAGGTTGTACATAAACCCGATATTTTGATACCGACTTTTTCAACACAAAAATGGCAATGACAGGTACGTCAAAATGGGCGGCGAGGGTAAATGCTCCAATCGGAAAATCTGCTTTTCCAGACAGAAAATCGCACTCCACGCTTTTGGCACTTCCAAAAATTCGATCGCAGGGCATACTTACCGCTTCTCCTGCAGATAATACTTCGTTAACGACAAAAATATGAGACATATCGCCAAAAACAGGAATAATGGAAACATTATTAAGATTAAACAATTTCAGTCTGTTTTCCATAATTTCTTTTGTCTCACCACCAAATACTAAAGCGTTAATTCGTTTTTTATTTTGTCTCATTAAATATCCACACAACTCCAAATTGCCTACATGAGAGTTTGCAATAATGAAACCCTTTTCGTTTTCTAATAATTTGTAAAACTCCTCATTTCCTGTAATTTCCATTTGAAAGAAATTTCTTCTTCCAGCATAAACAGCAAAACGGTCAAGCATGCACTGTCCAAAGATAAAATGGTTTTGGTAGGTTTTAAAGAATGCTTTTACCGGAGAATAGTGAAACTGTTTTCTAAAATATCTGTAAATGGACGAAAATCCTTTTCTGCCAAACAGCATATAAAACGGAACGACAAGCGCCAAAATCACATAGCCGACTGTTACATTGGTGAAGTGGAACAAAAACAACAATGCTTTTTGTCCCAGTGTTTTACCACCTGTAACGCCGTTCCATTCGGGAGATCTTTGGGTTGAGACATGAGACATGAGATTTAAGATTTTAGCATTTTAGGGCTTTGAATAGGTCCCAACACCACCTACACTTCGTGATACTTCCTCAAGTTGGGTTCCATCTAATTTTGTTTTATAATTTATAAAATCCACAAAGGAATTGCTTTCACTATAGGGATCATCAGGATCATCTTTCACTCTGTAAAGACTGCTTTGTACGGTGAAGAATACACAATCGTCTTCAACCTTCCAAATACTCTTCAAGTAGTTGGAAAGAAACGATGGTAGTATTTCACACTTATATAGTAATTTCATTTTGCTTCCATCAGGTTGGGCTTTATATAACCCGCTCACATTACCCATAGAGCCAATAAAATAGATCCAGCCGTCAGCTATGATCTTCTCTTTTATATTTTTAAAAAAATCTGTCATTGTTTATTATATTTTATAAAGCCTCACATCTTGGTTTCTATATAATCATAGAATTGTCCTAAAGTCAGCACACCTGTCATCTCTTCCGGTTTGATTTTAAAACCAAAATGACGCTCAACGATTACTACAATATCCACAAAATCAAGGCTATCTATGCCTAAATCTTCTTTCAGCAAAGCCTCTGAGTTGATTTTTTCTTCTTCTATTTCAATCTCTTCGATTAAGAAAGTGTTTACAATTTCTACGATTTCTGCTTTTGTCATATTTTTTTAATTATTAATGCGCTGTTAGTTCCTCCAAATCCAAAAGAGTTGGAAAGGAAGGTGTTAATATTTTTATCTATACGTTTATCGGCAATGTTTAGTTTTGCTGAAAATTCATCTGGAGTTTCAAAGTTGATGTTTGGGGCAATGAACGAGTTGTGCATCATCAGCAAAGAGTAAACAATTTCGCTGGCGCCTGCCATCCAGCACTCGTGCCCGGTCATAGATTTTGTTGAACTAATAGGAGGGCGATGTTCTCCAAACGCTTTATTCAACGCAATTGCCTCATACATATCTCCTTGTGGAGTGGAAGTGGCATGAGCGTTAATGTAGTCAATCTCAGCAGCAGAGAGTTTTGCATCCATCAATGCACGGTTCATCGCAATAAGGCAACCCAAATCGCTGGGCTGAGAAATATTCGCGCCGTTTGAAGATACGCCATAACCGATAATCTCACCCAAGATAGGCGCTCCGCGCTTTACCGCGTGTTCATATTCTTCCAAAATAAGGCTTGCTGCGCCGCCGCTCGGAATTAAACCATCTCTGGCGGCATCAAAAGGTCGCGAGGATTTTTCCGGTTCATCCATCCGAATTGAAAAAGCGCCTAACGCATCAAAACTTCCCATAGAGTACGGGTTGGTTTCCTGCGCGCCGCCGCACAACACTAAATCTTGCATTCCATTCTGAATAAACATATAGCCTAATCCAATAGCATGAGAGCCGCTGGCGCAAGCTGCGCTAATCGTCATATTCACGCCTCTCAACTTGAAAATGGTAGAGAGATTCATAGTTACCGTAGAGTTCATGGATTGGAAAATGGCGCCTGAACCCAGCAAGGAGGTATCCCTCTTTTCACGAATAATTTCGTGCGCCTCAATCACCGCCTTAGCCGATGAATCGTTACCATAGAAGATGCCCATTTCGTTTTCTTCCAGATAATCTATATCAATTTTAGCATTCTTCAAAGCTTCTACTGTTGCCATGTATGCAAATTCACCCTCTTCGGCTAAACAGATACGCAAACGCCTGTCTAATAATCCTTTTAGAGCCGGACGTTCTACGATTCCCGTAAGCAATGATCTATAACCGAACTCTTTACGAATCTCTTCAATGCCAATGCCCGATTTTCCTTCGTACAACGACTTTGTTACTTCTTCTAAATTCTTGCCTATGCAAGAGTAAATTCCTAAACCTGTGATAACTACTCTTCTCATATTACAGCCCTCCAGAGATTGAAATTACTTGTCCTGTAACATATTCTGCATTTTCAGATGCAAGAAAGCCAACAAGTTCCGCCACTTCTTCTGCTTTTCCAAAACGTCCCATAGGAACAATTTTTTTTAACTCCTCCTGATTAAGATCTTGGGTCATATCAGTTTCGATAAATCCTGGAGCCACCGCATTAACCGTAACTTTCTTCTTGGCAGTTTCGAGCGCAAGAGCCTTAGTCATACCGATAACACCTGCTTTCGCAGCTGCATAATTGGTTTGTCCTGCCATTCCATTAATGCCCGAAATAGAGACAATATTTATGATTCGTCCAAATTTCTTAGTCATCATATATTTCACCAAAACACGTGTCGTGTAAAATGTTCCATTCAGACTGGTATCAAGTACATTGTTCCATTCATTGTCTGACATCCAAAACATTAAATTATCCTTTCTTATACCTGCATTATTTACTAAAACAGCAATATAATCTTCTGTATGTGTAAGTTGCCACTCTGATAAAACTTTATCAACAGCATCTCCGTCTGCCACGTTAAACGAAAGCAACTCAGCAGCGCCACCGTTCGCTTCTATTTGTTGTTTTGTTTCTTCCGCAGCTTCTTGATTAGATTGATAATTCACTAAAACAGAATAGCCCATTGCTGACAATTTCAAGCATATTGCCCGACCGATACCTCTTGACCCGCCTGTTACCAACGCATATTTCATNACTTACAATAATTAAGTTTCTTATTCATCAAATAGTACTTCATTTGCTCTATTTCCCTGTATTTGGGTGTGTCATCCGAAAAAACAGGAAAAAAAGCCCTGATTTCTTCATAGATAGCACGTGTCTGTTCCGATAGTTTTTCCTGAATTTTTAGACAGTCAATAGCTTGTGCTAATGCCATAAAATGGATTGACATAACCTGATACGAGTTTTCAATCACTGTTTTTGTTATCAATGCCGAATTCGTTCCCATGCTTACAACATCTTGATTGTCATTATTATTAGGAATACTGTGAATTGACATTGGATTGGACAACATTTGACACTCTGCGGTAGTCGATGTTGCCGTAAATTGCGAAGCCTGTAAACCGTAGTTTAGCCCCAGCACGCCCAAATTGAGAAACGGTGGAAGGATCCCGTTAATGCGATCATGGCACAAATAATTCAATTGGCGCTCCGCTAACATGGTTAATTTTGTTATGGCAATCTTCACTTTATCCATTTCCAATGAAACATAATCGCCATGAAAATTTCCTCCGTGGTACACATTTTGGGTTTCCGGATCAATGATGGGGTTATCGCAAGAAGAGTTTATTTCATCTATCAGAATGGTAATAGCATTTTTCAAGGTGTCGAAAACAGGACCCAGAATTTGAGGAACACAACGTAAAGAATAGTATGCTTGTACTTTATGTCCAAAAGTTTTCGCGTCATTCTGTTTGCCGTTATAAAGTTCGTTTTCTCGTTTACGGATACAGTGGCTACCCTGAGAAATTTCGCGCATGATGCGTGCCACTTCCAACTGTCCTTCGTGATGTTTTGTTTTATTGAGCGCTTCAGCCATTAGGTCATCATAAGAGGAAGCGATTTCGTTCATTATGACGGAAGCAAGGATTGCCCAATCGAGTAAACGTTTGGCGTAGATTAAATTAACCAACCCAATGCCGGTCATTACGGAAGTTCCGTTTGTTACTGCCAGTCCTTCACGCAGGTGAATGGTAAAAGGTTTTAGTTGCTCTTTTTCAAGTACTTCTTTTGTGTTTTGTCTTTCACCCAGGTAATACACTTCGCCCTCTCCAATCAGTGTCAGTGCGATGTGCGCTAACTGCACCAAATCGCCGCTGGCGCCTACGCTACCATGTTCAGGGACAACAGGAAATATTCCTCTGTTAATAAATTCGATCAGTAACTTTGCCAAATCGGGATGGATACCTGATTTCGCCTGTACGAAAGTACCTAAACGCGCCAACATAGCCGCTTTGACATACAAACTCGGTAATGGATTTCCTGCACCGGTGGAGTGACTTCTTATGATATTGTATTGAAGCGCGGTAAGCGCTTCATCATCCACACGATACTGTGCCATAGGACCAAAGCCGGTATTGATTCCATAAATAATTTTGTCGGAAGTAAATTGTTTCAGAAAATCAAAACAGTTTTTTATTTGAAATTCAACTTCTTTCGATAATGAAATCGTGTAATTACCAAACAAAATACTTTCAACATCTTCAATTTTTAAAGTTTGGTTAATCGTAATCATAAAAGTTTTTCCTATTCAATCTCCTTTATTGGTTTATACTAATTGTGTTTGTTTTTTTAAAAAGTGCAAAATAACATAAAATCTTCAAATTTTCCACAGAAAGTGTACAAAATTTCAGAAAAAAAGCCCCACCACATTCATGGTAAGGCTTCATTTAATAACTCACAGTTGCAGTAAAGTATTACACTGCGAAGCCCAAGTTTTTGTATTCTTCCACAATGTTTCTCACATCGTCGGAAGAGAGGCGACCATATACTTTGTCGCCCACAAGCACCACCGGAGCAAGCCCACAAGCGCCTACGCAACGCAGGGAGGCTAAGGAGAATAAACCGTCGGTACCAGTTTCTCCTACATTAAGTCCCAATAAGTGCTTAAATTCGTCGAGGATGCGCTCTGCGCCACGCACGTAGCATGCCGTTCCCATGCAGATGGAAATGGGGTAACGTCCTTTGGGAATCATGGTGAAGAAAGAGTAGAACGATACTACGCCATACACTTTCGCGGTTGGAATGCCCAACTCCTGTGCAATTACTTCTTGCGCCTCTGCAGGAAGATAGCCTAAATAGTCTTGCGTTTTATGCAATACATTAATCAACTCCCCAGGGTTGTTATGGAACGACTTGCAAATCTCTTCGATTTTCGTTCTTGTTTTTTGACTGATTTGTATTTTAACGGACATTTTTTTTTATTTAAAGATTTAAAGATTTAAAGATTTAAGGATTTAACCCAGTTTAATTTCAATAACTTTTGCTTTATCAAAGTAGTGGGTATGGAGCAGTTCGTGGGATTTGTGTCCGCACGGTTCGCCCAAAAATTCTTTGTAAATAGCTTGCACGGATGGGTTTTCGTGAGATTTACGGATCGGCATGTTGCGGTCGGCTTCGTAAATGGCTTCCCAACGGGCTTTGATAATATCGCTGTTGCCGTGGTGCAACGGCTGTCCGCCACCATCAATACAACCACCCGGACACGCCATCACCTCAATAGCATGGAATTGCGATTTGCCTTCTTTAATCTCGTTCAACAACTTGCGTGCGTTGCTCAATCCGTGTGCAATGCCAATGTTGAGTTTCAATCCGTCCACATCAATAGTGGCAGAACGAACGCCCTCTAAGCCACGAAGTTCCGTAAAGTCAATTTTGGGAAGTTGTTTTTTAGTAATCACTTCGTATGCGGTTCTCACTGCTGCTTCAATCACGCCGCCGGTGGTTCCGAAGATCACAGCCGCACCGGTAGATTCGCCCAACGGAGAATCGAAAGGCGTTTCTTCCAATGAGTTAAAGTCAATATTTGCCTGTTTTATTAAGGTGGCTAATTCTCTTGTTGAAATAGAATAGTCCACTTCAGGATTTCCGTTTAATTTAAATTCCTCGCGACCACATTCATATTTCTTTGCCAAACAAGGCATTACAGAAACTACAACCATATCTTCGCGTTTTACACCAATTTTATTGGCGAAATAAGATTTGGCAATAGCGCCAAACATTTGTTGCGGAGATTTTGCCGTTGACGGAATCTCTTTTAATTCAGGGAAGTGATATTCAAAGAAGTTTACCCATGCCGGACAACAAGAGGTTAACAACGGAAGTTTCACCTCTTTATCTCCGTTCAAATGGCGGGTTAATCTGCTAATCAACTCGGTACCTTCTTCCATAATGGTTAAGTCTGCACTCCAGTCGGTATCAAAAACATAGTTAAATCCAAGCGCTTTTAAGGCAGCGGTTAGTTTTCCGGTTACAATGGAGCCGGGTTTCAGTCCAAACTCTTCGCCAAGCGCCACGCGTACAGCGGGAGCCACTTGAACCACAACGGTTTTCTTTTCATCGGCAATAGCGCGAATAATTTTGGGAGTGTGATCCACTTCCACCAATGCGCCTACGGGGCAAACGGCAACGCACTGACCGCAGAACGTACAGGGCGAGTAGCTCAGTTTTTGGTTGAAAGCGGTAGAAACCACCGCCGGAAATCCGCGTTCAATAGCGGAAAGTGCGCCAACGGTTTGGAAGTCGTTACAAACGGTTTCACAGCGTCTGCACATTACGCATTTGTTCATATCACGCACGATAGAGGGCGACACCTCCACTTTGTAGCACGATTGTTCGCCTTGGAACGGGATGTCGCGCACACCAAAGCGGATTGCTAAATTTTGCAGTTCGCAGTTGCCGCTTTTGGCACACACCAAACAGTCTGCCGGGTGGTCGCTCAAGATCAGTTCCAATACTGTTCTGCGTGCATTAAGAACACGGATAGAGTTGGTTTTCACCACCATGCCTTCGGTACATTCGGTAACGCAAGCGGGCGCCAAATTACGTCTGCCCTCCACTTCAACTACACAAATACGGCAGCCGCCCGGTTTATTATGGATGTTCAATCCGGCTAATTCAAAATGACACAACGTAGGAATGTCAATTCCAATATTGTGAGCCGCTTTTAATATCGTTGTACCTTGAGATACTGATACTTCTCTATTATCTATGATTAAATTTATTTTGTCCATTATTTTTATTTTTTATTTGATTGATATTGCATTAAACTTACATTTTTCAATACATGCACCGCACTTGATACAAGTGTTTTGATTGATTTCGTGTGGCAGTTTCTTTTCACCTTTAATGGCGCCTACCGGACATGCGCGGGCGCATGCCGTACAACCAATACAAAGGTCTGGATCAATAACATAGCTTTTCAATGCTTTACATTGACCTGCGGGGCATTTCTTATCTGTTACGTGTGCCACGTACTCATTCCAGAAGTTTTCAATAGTAGAGAGGACAGGGTTGGGAGAGGTTTGTCCCAAACCGCAAAGTGCTGTATCTTTGATTACTTTGCTCAAGTTTTTCAACTGGTCAAGGTCTTCCATTTCGCCTTTGCCTTGGGTAATCTTGTCTAACAGTTCAAACAGCCGTTTGTTTCCGATGCGGCAGGGCGAACATTTTCCGCAAGACTCTTCTACGGTGAACTCCAAGTAGAATTTGGCTACCGACACCATACAGTCGTCTTCATCCATAACGATCATCCCTCCGGAGCCCATCATGGAGCCGGCGGCAATCAAGTTATCATAGTCAATAGGGGTATCTAAAAACTTCTCGGTTAAGCAGCCGCCTGAGGGACCGCCTGTTTGCACGGCTTTGAACTTTTTGCCGTCTTTAATGCCACCGCCAATTTCGTAAATCACTTCGCGGAGCGTAATGCCCATGGGGACTTCAATCAAGCCCACATTGTTAATTTTTCCTGCCAAAGCAAACACTTTCGTACCTTTCGATTTCTCGGTTCCGATAGCGGCAAACCATTCCCACCCTTTCAGAATAATGACGGGAATGTTGGCAAAAGTTTCCACGTTGTTCACGTTGGTCGGTTTTTTCAAATAGCCTTCCTGAGCGGGGAAAGGTGGTTTGAAGGTAGGTTCGCCGCGTTCTCCTTCCATAGAGTGGATGAGTGCGGTTTCTTCTCCGCAAACAAATGCGCCGGCGCCGTAGCGCAGTTCAATCTCGAAACTGAAATCTGTGCCGAAAATATTTTTGCCGAGCACGCCTGCTTCTTCGGCTTGTTTTATTGCCACCAACAAACGTTCAATAGCCAACGGATATTCGGCGCGGATGTAAATCAAACCTTTACTTGCACCGATACAGAAACCGTTGATTGCCATGGCTTCCAGTACGGAGTGCGGGTCGCCTTCCAAGATGGAGCGATCCATAAATGCGCCGGGGTCTCCTTCGTCGGCATTACAAACCACATATTTCTGATCTGCATGATTTTTGCTGGCAATTTCCCATTTCAATCCTGTAGGGAAACCGCCGCCGCCACGACCGCGCAATCCCGATTTCTTAATAGCTTCAATAGTAACTTGAGGATTATTGGTTTCCAGCACGGAAGCCAAAGCGGCGTATCCATCGCGGGCAATATATTCATTAATATTTTCAGGATTAATAAATCCGCAGTTGCGCAAGGCAATACGTAATTGTTTCTTATAGAAGCCCATGTGTTTTGAATCCGAAACATGCTCTTTATTGTCGGGATTTTGGTAGAGCAAACGGTTCACTTTTCTTCCTTTAACAATGTGTTCTTCAATAAGTTCGTTGCAATCTTCAGGTTTCACCCTTACATAGAATGTATTGTCGGGCAAGAGCTTTACGATAGGTCCCTGTTCGCAGAAGCCGAAGCAGCCGGTAGCGACCACTTGCACCTCATCTTGCAGTCCTTTTTCTCCAATAATTTGTGTTAGATTCTTTTTAACTTGCTCACTTTGCGATGCGTGACAGCCTGTCCCGCCGCAAACCAAAATGTGATATTTGTAATTTGCCATAATGATTTAGTATGATTTATTGTTCAACTTTTTCGTAATTAACAGGAATAATGCCTTCTAACATTTCGTTTCCGGCTAAATATTTCTCCACTAATTCTTCTGCTTTTAGTGGTGTGATATATCCAAATACCACAGGTTCTTGTCCGGGTTTTGTAACTTCCACGGTAGGTTCTGCGTAGCAGTATCCCATACATCCGGTTTGCGTAACCACTGCAGGGATTTTGCGTTTACTACACTCATTAATAATCACTTCCATTACCTGTTTGGCGCCGGAAGCAATACCGCAAGTAGCCATAGCCACTTTCACTTGAATTAAATTTTCAGTGTTTTCGCCTTGTTCACGAAGCGTAAGATTGGATTGAAGTTCTTCTCTTTTCTTCTTCAAATCCGCTAACGATTTAATTTTTTCCATATTAAATTTATTATTATTATGTTGATTATGATAAGCTTAATTATATTGGTTTAAAAAAGACAAGCGGTTGTTTATTGGTTCGCGAATTAATAAAATTTATTGAGATAAAAATCGATGAAAAAATAGTTTTTGAACACCTTCAAAAAAACGGTTAAGAAAAAGTTTAAGATGCTTTTTTTAGCATAAAATGCATCAAACACACAAACTCAAACTTTTTCTTAAGCGATTTTGTCAACATTTTTTTCAATCTCAATAATTTTACTATCATTGCCAACTTTTTTTATAGAGAATGATTAACCCATTGTTTAAAACACTGCTCCTTGCTATAGCATTATTATTTTCTTTTGAAACTGCAAATTGTCAAGAAATTCAAAAAATTGAAGAAAACTATCTGAATAGATTGCTTGAAAATTATAAAAAGCAAGCATCAAGGAGTTTTCATAAAGGACGCTACTTAATCATTACACCATCGGGATTTGAACAAACATTGGAATATTTTGCCAATTATAAACGCAACATCGGATTTGACGTGCAAATCGTGAATACAAAAACTATTGGTAAAACCTCTAAATTGATCAAAACCTACATTCAAAATCAATACAATAAAACTTCTACAAGACCTGATTATATTTTGTTGGTAGGCGATGTGGACAGCATTCCGGCACACAGCGGAAACAGTTCGGGAAAAGTGAAAACTGACCCGATTAATGATTTGGGATACGCGCTTTTAGAGGGTAAAGATTTTCTCGCCGATGTTTTTATAGGTCGTTTTTCGGTAGCCAATGTCGAAGAACTGAAAAATATTATCAATAAAACGATATTTATGGAAGTAAATCTGCATCTTTTTGAAAAAAATGCCACATTTTTAGCAGGAGATGAAAAAAAAGGCGTTTGGAACAGAACTTACATGAAAAATTCGTTTAAGAACGGACATGAAGCTGCCATCTCAAACGGTTTTATCCCTTTGGGTTATAATTGCCAAAGACTGTATCAACCCAACAAAACAGCAGCGATAAAAGCGTTGAGTGACAATACATTGTTTTTTTCTTATGCCGGACATGGCACATTCTTTACCTTGGCAGGAAAATCGTTCGAAATTGGCAATAAAGAGATATTAGCAGCCACCAATACCGTTTTTCCTTTTGTTTTTTCTTTTTCCTGCAAAACCGGATGTTTTACTCAAACTTCTATTGGTGAGTATTTTATACGAGCAAAAAACAAAGGGGGCGTTGCTTTTTTCGGCGCTTCTGTAAATTCTCACACCAATACAGATATCATTATCCAAAAAAGAATATTTGGCGATGCTTTTACACAAAACATACGCCAACTCTCTCCCATGATCAATCAGGGAATGAGGCAGTTTGCTTCCGCAGTAGGCATTAGAAAAAAAATAAAGGAGATGTTTTTAAAAGCCTATAATTTGTTAGGTGACCCATCGCTTGACATAAGAGGCTTATTTGCCTCCACCAAAAACAACGATAGAATTATTAATCCTGCCCTGTTCAGTGTTTTCTCAAACCCGCTGAAAAACGACTTTTCTTTAGCTTATACTCTTGAAAAAGAAAGTATTGTGCAAATAGATATTTACAACACTTTGGGAGAACATGTAAAAAATATCATACAACTCTCAAAACAAAAATCAGGAGTCTATTATTATAATTTTTCATTAAAAGACTTGCCTTCAGGAGTGTATGAGTTGGTCTACAAAGACTCTTCCCAAAGCATGGCGACTCAGGTAAAAATTGAATAATAGAAGAATATTCTACGCCTTCTTCAAATAAAATATTCTCCTTGCAATACCGTTATTTTCAGGTGAATCTGTTCAAATCCTCTTTCCTGTTTTCGTTCTTTTTTTTACCCTTGATGATTTTTGCACAAAACCAAAAATCAGGCTCTTGGACGATTGATTCTTCAACTTATCAGGTAGATGCTTTATCTTGCCATCCCAACTCTTTTCAACTTACCGGAATTGATGCCGAAGATTACAGTTTCGACTGGGTTACTTCTACTTTACGCATTTTCAATAAAAATGTGTATGGAAAAACAGTTTTTTTTACATTTCGAACTTTTTCTATCAATTTTTCGCAAAAACATCAAAGAAAATCTACTGATTTAATTTTTCAAAAGGGAAGTGTATATCGTCCGCAGGTGGGCATTTCGTCTGCAAATTCTTGGTTAGCAGGAGAAGAGGGTATGCCTTTGTATGCCACAGGCTCTATTGCTCGCGGTGTAACCATTGGCACAAATCAGGATTTTGTGCTTAATTCCGCCATGAATTTGCAAATTTCAGGTTTTTTGGCAAAAGATTTGGAAATTCAGGCAAATATTACCGACAAAAACATTCCCATGCAGCCTGAAGGAAATACCCGCGTAATTCAGGATTTCAATAAAATATTTATTCATTTGAATTACAAGAATCAATGGATGATAAAAGGTGGCGATATTGATATTGTGAAACCGAATGGCTATTTTTTGGTGGCAAGCAGAAGATTGCTGGGCATGGAGGTAATTGCCAACAATTACGTAGGCAAAGATTCAGTCTATCGCTTGCAAAACAGCGCAGGCGGCGGAGTTGCCAAAGGAAAATATATACGCCAAAAACTAACGGTAACCAACGGGCTGCAAGGTCCTTACAAACTCACCGGCACAGACGGACAAGGCAACATCGTGATTCTATCGGGAAGCGAGCGGATATACATGGATAACAAATTACTTTCAAGAGGATTAGACCAAGATTATGTGATGGATTACAATACCGGTGAAATCACGTTCACCTCGCGCATCCTCGTTACTTCTGAGAAAGAATTTAATGTTGAATATCAATACTCCGACTTGGCTTATTCCCGATATTCATTATTCTCTTACAACGAATTTAGCAGTGAAAAATCTCCGAAATTAAACCTTAGAGTGAATTTTTTTCACGAACAGGATATGAAGAATCGCTCTATTCAGCCACAACTTTCAGATAGTATGATGCTGTTTCTCTCGCAGTTGGGAAATGCACCCAATGCGTATTTTCCCAAGGTGGATACTTCCGGTTTTTATCCCAATGAAATTCTTTACCAAAGAGTTGATACATTGTATAATGGAGAAAGTTACTCTATCTATCAATATTGCATTGATTCTGTACAGAAACTATATCGTGTTGGGTTCAGTTTCATAGGCTACAACAAAGGAAATTATGTTTTATCTGTGAATCAGGCTAATGGGCGTGTTTTTAAGTGGGTTGCACCGCAAAACGGAGTGCCGCAAGGCGATTACGAGCCGGTAATATTGCTTGCTCCCCCAACCCTTTCGCAAATGGGAACCATTGGCGCCGACTGGTTTGTTAAAGAAAACACAGGCTTCTCCACAGAGTTTGCATTTTCCAATCATGATAAAAATACTTTTTCACAAAAAAATAATGCAGAAAATGTAAGTTTTGGCTATATGCTCCATTTTTTTCACAAAAACCCCATAAAATCGAAGAAAAATGCAGAAAAACCTTGGTGGTTTTTTTCAAAAGTGAATGGAGAATATCAACATCAAAATTTTCAACCTGTTGAAAGCTATAGAGCGGTAGAATTTTATAAAGATTATAATTTACAGGGTGATTTTTCCCCGCAACATTCCGAATTGATGTTGAGTGCTGAAGCAGGTTTTATGCAGGAAGAAACAGGAGAAACATCCTACAAATTCAACTATTATTCTCGAGCCAAACAGTTGCAGGCAATTCGCAACGAGTTGATTTCAAACACAAAGAAAAAAGGTTTTCATTTTTCTACGCAAACCTCATTGTTGTTAACCCATGATACTTTGCAAAACACCAACTATTTCAGAACTTTCAACCTGTTTTCAAAAACTTTGAAGAAAATGGAACTTGGCGTTTATGAGCGATTTGAATACAACCGCTTTCAAAGTGCGGCGGCTCAAGAACTGTTGCCCAGCAGTTTTCGTTTTAACGAGGTTTTTATTTATGTAAAAAATAATGATTCTATTGATTATAAATACAATATAAAGTTAAAACATCTTCTTACGGACAAACCTCATCAAAACAGATTTTCTCAAGACAACTACGCGTATGAAGCAGAGGTTTCGTTTGAAATTACGAAACTGAAAAACAATACTTTTCGAGGAACAGCAACCTTTCGGAATACCCACCAGCGCAACTCTGCCCGACAGTTTTTTGCCGAAAATTTCTTTGTAGGAAGCGTGGAATACACCGGACGTTTTTTTAAAAACGCTTTATTTCTAAATACTTACTATGATGTTGGAAGCGGACTGGAGCAAAAGAAAATATTTACTTACCTAAAAGTTTCCGACGGTCAAGGCACGCACATTTGGATAGACTATAATGGCAACAGTATTGAGGAACTGAACGAATTTGAGATTGCATCTTTTCAAGATCAAGCCAATTACATTAAAGTTTGGATTACTTCCCCTGAGTACATTAACACTTATAATAACCAATTTACGCAAGTTATTCAGTTGCGTCCGGGCAATGTTTGGAGCAACAAAAAAGGGTTACGCAAGTTTTTATCTCGTTTCAGCAATGCAGCCACTTTGCGAATCGGGCAAAAAAACGCCTCCAAAGAGATGGGAAAAGCATTGAATCCGTTTCAGTTTAATTTAACAGATTCTGCACTCATCAGCAGTCAAGTTAATTTCAATAACAATCTATCATTTAATCAATTATCGCAATATTGGGGCATAGATTATATTTTCCGTTACACGCAAAACAAAAATATGCTTTACTATGGCATGGAAACCAGCTGTCTCAATATGCATCAAGGCAGCGTTCGAGGCAAACCGCATCAAAATGTTACTTTAAAAGTGGATTATATTTATTCGGACAAAAAGAACTTTTCTGCATTTTTTTCATCCAGAGACTACAATATTATCCATCATGATGTAACAAATTCTATTCGGGTGCAGCATAAAAACAACATTTTCTGGAGTATTTTTTACACCTTTCAGCAGAAAAATAACATTTCAGGATTAGAGCGCTTGAAAGCACACGACGCCGGCGCAGAATTTAGCTACCGCATCACAAATCGCGGAAACATCACCGCAAAAGTACAATATAAATACATTGATTTCAAGCCGGTAGGCAACGACAACCACACCCAGTCCACCGTAAGCTACGAGATGCTGGAGGGGTTGCAAAACGGCAACAACATTTTGTGGAATGTAGGGTTTCAGACTAACATTACCGAGTTCTTGCAGTTAGATTTGCGCTACGAGGGACGCTCCTCTGAAGGGGCAAAGACCGTGCACACGGGGGGGCTGCAGTTGAAGGCGTTTTTCTGATTTGATATAAATCCCAAGCGCTATTTCGTAAGTTAAATGACAGTATTATTAAAATTATTCAATCTCCCAAGTATCCCCACTATTCAACAAATCATCCACACATTTAATTTTGCTTTTGGCTTTGCAATCATCAATTTGTTGTTGTAGTAGAAATTCATACGTTGGGAAATCTGCGGAGCGGATTACGCCCAGCGC
>WQSU01000023.1 GCA_009787675.1 Lentimicrobiaceae bacterium | reverse complement strand
CCTATAAATCAACTGCTTAATAAATCTGATTACCAAAATGTCAAAGAACGTGATTGTATGTTATTGTTATTCAAGTAGATTAAACGCAACACGAGTGATTTTTAATTCTTAATTGTTAGTACTGTTTTCTTGCTTTTCAATCTCTTTTTTCAATTTTTTTGGCAGGTTCTCTACGCAGTGGTGGCACTTCATCTCCACAGAGTACATCCTGCCTATGCAATAATTTGAATGTTTGCACTCACTTTTTTCAATCGTCCCTTCTTTCATTTTATTAATAAAGTTGGTGTCGTGAATGAGTGGGCGCGCTAATTGGAATGCCACAAATCCTTCATTCAGCACCTCTTCCATTTTCGATTTAGAGATCATGCCCCCTACGTAAATCAGAGGCATTTTCAGTGCTTTTCGGAAAATTTTAGCGGGTTCTAAGAAGTAGGCTTCTTCGTAAGGCACGGTTGGAATCATCCACCTGCCCACCATTCGTATTCCGATTTTGAGCCACCAGAAGCGCAGCATATCCATATAATAGGTGAGTGTTTTGAGAGGCATGGCGCCGCGCAGAATCTCCATCGGCGCTTTACTTACAAAGCCTGCGGTGAGCACTAATGCGTGAGCACCTGTATTTTCCAACTCTTTAGCCACTTTCAAACATTCGTCTATCGTCAGTCCGCCTTTGAAACCATCGTGCATATTGGTTTTCACTACCACAGCCATATCGGCGCCGGCATTTTTCATCACTTCTTCCATCACCATTTTCATGAATGTCATGCGGTTTTCGAGTGAGCCGCCAAATTCATCCTTTCTTCTGTTGGTGTAGGGCGACAGAAATTGGCTGATGAGGTAGCCGTGCCCCGCATGAATTTCCACACAGTCGAAGCCCGCTTTTTTTGCAAGTTTCACGGCATTACCAAAGTCGCAAACTAATGCAAGAATTTCGACTTTTTTCAACGCCCGCACAATGGTAGGAGAATAGATGTTGATTCCGCCGGAGGCGCCCACCGGCATTTGCCCGCAGGTGTACCAATGCGTCATATTTCCACAGTGTCCCAATTGTATGGCGGCTTTAGCACCCTCATTATGAATGGCATCCGTGAGTTTTTTTAATTCCGGTACGATTTCTTCACGCATATAAAGCTGCCCATCGAATGAAACGCCGCTTCTGTTCACTGCCGCGTAGGCAATGGTTGTCATACCTATTCCGCCGCGTGCTACAGCAGTATGATAATTGAAGAGCATTTCCGTAGGATTGTTGTTTTTACACATGTTCTCAAACGCCGCCGAACGAATGGTGCGATTGCGAAGTTCAATGGGTCCTATTTGGCAAGGGGTAAAAATGGAAGACATACATAGATCATTTCGATTGGCAAAAATAGCGTTTTTATCCAATAACTCCTTATTTTCTAAACTTGAACCCATACATCTTCAAATACTCATCCTTGGCATCACTCCTTAATATGCCTATCGAAAATTGGACTGTGATAGGATTACCCGTAAAGTCAATCACTTTATTCAAAGTATAGTCCACAATATTGTACTTTACGCGCAGTCCCAAGTAAAAATTATGGCTGATGTAATATCGGTATGCCAGTCCAAAATTCAGGTTGAAACTTGAAGTAGCGCTTGCCTTCAAGTTTTCATCTTTCTTTTCTTTCAGCACAAAAAAACCGTCATAACCGCCCCCTCCCCCTATTTGTATTTCATGGCCTTTCTTTGAGAGAATGTCGCCACTCAACTCAAATCCAATATAACCGCCAAAAAAACGGTCTGTGAGTTCGTCCTCCTCACTTTTTTTATTCCTTTTGGCATAATATTTTCGGGGTGCATCTGCAAATTTTGTAGTTAGCGTAAAGTCGTAATTGATTTTTCGCTGTTTCCATCCTACTTGAATGCCTAAATCTGGGTGTACCCCAATTTGAGCGAGCGCCCCTGTTGGAATCCAGATTCCTGCAAGTAGTGCAAAATGAAACTCCGGCATACTTTTATACGGTTTAACAGCCTTTTCATACTCTTTAGCTAACAAACAATTTTCTAATGTTTTAGATTGAAGTTTTGATAGAATCACATCATAATTATTGCTGTAAAATTCTGCTAATACGTACTCTAAAGATTCGGGAGTGTAATTGTTTTTTAAATCAAAAGCCAATTGACGGGTAAAAATATCAAACTCCTCACCGGGAGGAATATAACCATAATACGATCTATAATCATCATACAAATAATATCTTGCTGATCTAATCATATCCATGCGACTTTGATAATTAAAGATTTGATTCAAAGGCTCTTTTGTCAATAAACTATCTACACATTCGCTTGTTATTAAAGCCAACAATATTTTTGCCCTGAAGATAGGCTCCCGTATTCCGCATCTATTTTCCCAATAATCCAACAAATGTTTTGCTGAATCCACCTCATAAACAGTCATATATTTAATAAAATGCAGACTGCTATTATGTGCAATATCAGAGCAGTCCACCTGTTTTTTGGTCAAAAGATCATCAAAATCTTGACAAAATACAGAACTTATCAATAAAGCAGCAACAAAAAAAATCCCAATTTTTTTCATATATCATAGTTTATCATCTCCTTTAGAAACCATTAATCACGTATCAGAAACCACTATTATCAATCACAAAATCAGCGCGTTTACATTTTTCCTCCTGAGGAATTTGCAAATTGATTCGGCGCAAGATTTCAGACTCTGACATGTGAGGGTTTCTATTTTTAATTCGCTGAATTCTAACTTCTATTGGTGCGTCCACAACGATTATTTTATCGAAGAATTTTTCTAATGACGCTTCAAAAACAATGGCGCTTTCCAACATCACAATATTGGAGTCTTGTTGGGTACTCCAATATTCAAATTGTTGCATGACCAATGGATGAATAAAGGCTTCAATCTGTTTTCTGCATTCTTGCTTTCCAAATACAAGAGTTGCTAATTTTGCGAAATCTAATTTTTGATTTGAAAAAACAGTATCTCCAAAATTTTCTTTAAAAAAAGTTAAAACTTTTTCGGAATCATACAGTTTTTTTGCTTCTTCATCGGCATAAAAAACGGGAATACCCATATCTAAAAAGTGCTTTGAGATATAGGTTTTCCCTATTCCGATTCCGCCGGTGAGGGCAATCCTAATCTTTTTTTGTTGCAGGTGCATTGGGATCAATTGCTACGGCTGCCTTTTCAATTCTCAATTTTGTACCGTCTTCTACTTCAATAATAAAAGTGCCTTCTTGAACATCGGTAATTTTACCGTGAATACCGCCGATAGTAACGATTTTGTCGCCGCGTTTCAGCGTATCGCGGAAGTTTTGCATTTGTTTTTGTTTTTTCTGTTGCGGACGAATCATAAAGAAATAGAATACCAAAATAATGGCGCCCAACATCAGTAACATGCTCATACCGCCACCGCCGGCAGCTTCTCCATCTTGAGCCGGTTTGGCGAATAATAAAAATTGCAGGAAATTCATAATATATTAAATTAAAGGTTCAAAGATAAAAGGTGTATAGGTTGATAGGTGTATGAGTTTATTTATAATTGCTCAAGGGGCTACCACATTGGCTGTTACTGTTAGTGTGGTTTGCGCGGGGTAAGTATTAGCAGCAACAATCAATTGGCTTATTACGTCGCCGTGTTTATGTTTAGAATCGAAGGTAATCGTAATTTCCCCTTTTTCGCCTGGTTTTATAGGCGCTTTGGGGGGCAGGGAAGTGGTACATCCACATGAGGCTACAACACCGGATATGATCAAACTCGACTTTCCAGTATTCTTAAAATGAAAAGTATAACTTAGCATTTCTCCTTGTATTACTTTGCCAAAGTTGTAAGAAAGATTGTCAAACAGAATTTCCGGCATGTTCTCTTTTTTTTGTTTATCTATACCGTTTGCAGTTGCCGGATTTCTAACATCCGAAATCGTAAGTTCGTTGTTTTTAGATTTTCCACAACTTAAAAGCAGAAAACAGAAGGCGGAAAGCAGAAAGCAAAATGCAGGAGAAAGTAGATTGGGGGATTTCATTGTTTGTTTGGATTTAAAATTAAGGTTTAAAGTGTATTGCGGATAGGTTAAATTCATAATTTATCATTCGTAATTCTCAATTAATTAGCCCTCTTCCCATTTTATCCAGCGCACCCTCGTTTTTTAGATCTGTTATAATGCTGTCTAAAATACCGTTAATGAAAACGCCACTTTTTCGAGAACTATACAACTTTGCTAATTCAATATATTCATTGATGGTAACTTTTATTGGAATAGTTTGAAATTGAGTTAGTTCGCAAATTGCCATTTTCATTAGGATCGTATCTATTTCCATAATACGCTCCGATTCCCAGTGTTGCAATTTTTCATCAATACGTTTTTGATATTCAGCATTGTATAGCAATGTTTTACGAAATAAGTCCTTATAAAAAACGATCTCTTCCTCATTTTTAAACAGAGGAATCATCGGGAGGTTATTGGGCTGGTTTTCCTTGAATTTCTCAATGTTTTTATATGCAGCCAGCAACGCATCGTTATAATCATCAAACCAGTGTACATTTTTTTCTTCAAGAAACCAATGCAACAATTCGCTTTCCGAAAAAATATTTGACAAGATGTTAAGCACAAATTCTTTGTCTTCTTTGTAGTTTTGTTCGGGAACAGTTAGATAATTAAGATAAAATTCCGAATTGGCTATTTCATAGTACATTTGTGCAATGAAATCGTATCTGTCGCCCCAGTCTATTTTGTTATTTACGCAAAACTGTTTAATTTTTGTATTTTCTTCAATTTGCTTAATAACATGGTTGTCAATAAATTTTGTATTTGGATTCAAATCTTCTTCTGTGGGTGTTATTTTTTCTTTCAGTTCCTCCAAACGCAGGGTGCGGTAGCGTGATATTTCGGGCAGCAAAGAAAGAAAGTGAACAGAAAGAAGTTGACAATCTTGAATTGCCTGATCCAGCTTTTTTTCGCCTGTACTAAAATCTTCACTGCGATTTTTTTCCTCTGCGTAAAGCGCTTGCAATACTTTTATCCTCAAAAATCTTCTTGTAACCATGTTATTTTTTAGAGGGGCAAAAATATTGAAATTTCGTTACACGTTGCAATCTTCATGTTAATTCTTAATTCCTAATTCAAATACCCTTTTCCTTTGTAATAGTTCATCTCTCGTACTTTGATTTGGTATTGCAAGTAAGCGCGCCTGAGTTCTATTTCAGATTGGAAGAATTGGTTGTCTGAGGTTTGCAGTTCAATGATGCTTAGTGTGCCGGTTTCATATTTGCGGTGGTTGGCTTGGTTGGCAATTTGCTGGTATTCTACATTCTTTTGTGCTTGAAGCCATTGACTGTGAGAGGCTTCCAATTCCATTAGGGCTTGTCGGATTTCGCTCGAGAGGGTGCGCATGGTTTCGTCGTAGTCGCGTTGCGCCTGTTTGAGGTTGTTTTTGGCTACCGAAACGCGCAAACGAGCTTCCAAACCATTGAAAATGGGAATCTGAAGATTCAAGTTCACCGACTCTCCCAAGTTGTTTTTGTATTGTGTGAAATAGGGAGTGTATTTTTCTGCTGAAGAGGTGTAGTAGATTGAAGAAATGCTTCCACCCAGTGAGAGAGAGGGATAGTATGCGCCCCGTGCCATAGAAAGAGAACGTTTTTGCCACGTTAGATTATGTTGCTCTATAATGGCAACCGGATGTGCGTTAAATGCAAAAGCAATGATGTCGGCAGGCGTTTGTTCCTCCAAATAAAGCGTAGCGTCTTCTATTTGAGGTACAATTTTAAGCAGATCATCTAACGGAAAGTTCATGCAATCTTTGAGTTTCACCATGCTGATTTCCAAACTGTTTCTTAGGGCAATGGCGTTATATTCTTCCGAAGCTAATGAGGCGCGAATTTGCGCCAGATCGGCGGCAGAACCACCACCCAACTCTAACAAACGCGCCATGCGTTTTTCTTCCATTTGGTAACTTTCTATCTTTTTTTGTTGCAGTTCAACCATTTCGGTGTAATACACCACTTCGGCGTAAGTCAGCATGGTTGCTTCTGCTACTTGGTCGCGGGTGTAGCGCAGTTGTTCCTCGCCGCGCAGTTTGGCGATCTTTGCCGAGCGCGTTTGATTCAGGTAACGCAATCCGTAAAAGATAGGCATTGAAGCGCTCAGCTGTGCAGAGTTGTTAAAAGTAGTGTAAGTTACGGGATTGTTGGTTGCCGGATCAATCCCGCGCCCGAAGTTAGAGCCCACGCCCATAGAGGCGTTTACACCGGGCAGGTGCGAAAGAACCGCGCCGCTGTACTCTTTCTTCGCATTGTCCAAATCGGTAGCGGCGCGAGCGGTTTTGTAGCTGTTTTCTACTGCATATTTCATGCAGGCATCCAAATTCATCGGTTGCTGCGAATAAGCAAACAACGAAATGAAGGGAAGGGTGAGGAGGAGGATTTTTTTCATAGTGATTAGTGGTTAGTGGTTAATGATTAGTGATTAATGGTTAATGGTTAATTGCCGTTGGTTGAAGCCAACGGAGATTGAAAGATGGTTGGAATTGATACCGCTTTGTTGAGGTTTCTCGCACGCTGGGCAAGCGAAGAAGGAATTGAGTGCGTTCTGATAGTTTTGTTGTTCTTCATATTTAAGTTCTAAGTTTAAAAGTTCTTTCTGCTTTCTGCCTTCTGCTTTCTGCTTTTTTCCACCCCCCAACCCCCGCCAGCGGTGGAGATCCTTCCATTTCATATCTCTTAATTCCTAATTCTTAATTCCTAATTCCCCTTCACTCTTTCTTCAAAAACCTCACCGGATTTGCTTTTGCGGCGCGCCAGGTGAGCCAGCTTACGGATAACAGAGTAAGGAGGAGAATACTTACGCCGGCGAGCAGGAAGATGCTTGCGCTGAGCGGGATTTTATATTCAAAACTCTCAAGCCACTTGCTCATAGCGTAGTAGGCAATGGGGCAGGCTACTACAAAGGCTATCAGGATGGAGATTAGCGATTCGAGATTCAACATCAGCAGGATTTCCCGAATGGTGGCGCCATGCACTTTGCGGATGGCGATCCCTTTCTCTTTTTGGCGAATCGTGTAAAGCGACATGGCGAAAACACCCATAATCATAATCAAAATGGTGAGTACGGTAAAGGCGCTCATGATTTTCGAGGTCTTCTTTACATCCTCGTACCAGCTTTGAATTTCATCCTCTGCAAATCTTCCCTCAACAGTAGGGTTGTCGCTATATTCGCGGTAGGCGTCTTCCACTTTTTGCGCCACTTTGTACAAATCGGCGCTTGGCGAAATCTTAACCACAATATCCCATGAGCCCCACCCTTCTGGACGAAAGTGAATACGCAAAGGTCCCTGAACTTGTGCCAGCGATTTATATTTAAAATGGAACTCATCTAAAATTCCCGCCACATGAATTTTTTGAGGAACTTCACCACCGCCAAACAGCGCCATAAAAGATTGCGTATCAGGTTTTAATATATTATAGGCAATTCTGTTTACGTACCAGGATTCTGACGTGGGCGTAGTAAGCAGTTCAAATTTAATATTGAAAATGTCGAAAAAAGCGGAATCCACATAAAACTCCTGAAAACTAATCGCTTCACCATCTCGTTCATACGACATATTGTTGCCGCCATTCAAAGGCGTGCCGCAAGTGAAGGAAACATTCTCAACGCCTTCAATAGAAAACAGTTTCGACTTAAATCCCTCTTCTTGCGTGTCTTCCAACAGGTTTCTCATCACAAAAACGCCTTCACGTTGATAGCCGAGATCGTAGTGGATGAGAAAATCGGACTGGTTTTTAATGAATAAACTACAAATCAATAAAATGGTAGTGATCGTGTATTGAAAGATAATCAACACTTTAGAGTAAGTTGTTTTTATTCTTCTCGTAAGCGTTCCATTTACAATTTCTATAGGATTGAATTTGGATATGAGCAATGCGGGCACGATTCCGGCAATGATAGAAATCATTAAAATGGAAAAAGTTATAAAAACAATGATGTCAAAAGTAAATTGATTTTCTAAATGCAAGTTGGTGTTTAAAACATCGTTAAAAAACGGTTCCGCCGCAAAGGCAAGAAACAACCCAATGAGAAAAGCGAGCAAAGTCATGATTAGCGATTCTGTGAACAATTGCAGGATAATCTTTTGCCTGCTACACCCAAAAAGTTTTCTTGTGGCGGCTTCTTTCCCTCTAAATCCAGCTTGAGCAACCGTCATATTGATGTAGTTTAACAGCGAAACAATCAGAATAAGAATGGCAATGCAGGTATAAACAGTAATAATAGTTTTATTATTGCGATTAAGTCCTATATAACCAGTACCTTGTATGGCATAATAAGCTTCCTTGAGAGAAACAAATTTTAAATCGTTCGTAAAACCGTGGTGGTAAAACCAGAAATTTTCTTTAAAAAGTTCCAGCAATTGCGGCGTTTTGGCACACAGATCGGCATTCTCTTTTTCAAGGAAAAACATGGTAAAGCCAAAATTATCATTGCTTTTGAGAATTTCGTCGGTGCCCCAAAACATGCTGATGGCGTTGTAATGGGCAACAAAATCGGACATGGGCAGGAGTGTTTTTTCAGGAAAATCTTCCATAATACCCGTAATGGTAAAATATTGATCGTTGATAATGAGGAGCTTGCCCACCGGATTTTCATCATCAAACATTTTTCGGGCAAAAGTTGCTCCCAGCACCACCGTCCATTCATCTTGAAGCACTTGATTGCTGTTTCCTTCAAGCAGTTTATAGGAAAAGATGTTGAAAAAATCGGGATCTGCAAACAAACCCGCCGCTTTCATTTTTTCCTGCCCCACAAGATTTGTAGCGATTTCACGTCCCAAAGTACGCGTAAACATTTCCACTTCAGGGCATTGTTCTTTCACAAAAGCGGCAACAAGATTTCCGAAATTCGTTTTATTGTCGTGGGTCATAACAAAAATCCGCGCTTTCTTTTCCTGAAAGTCATCTACCGAATTTTCCTGTTTGATATAAACCCCCAGCAGCACCACAAACATGAGCGAAACCGAAAAGCCCAACAGCGAAACCGCTGTATATAATTTGTTTCTAAAGAGAAAACGTTGATAGGTTTTGAGATGTGTTATCATAGTGATTAGTGTTTAGTGATTAGTGATTTTTTGCTGGTTTTGATGGAGGAAGTTATCACATCTCTGCCATCACGCTTTCCACAATCCTGCCGTCGAACAGGTTCACTACGCGGTGGGCGTACTTGCTGTCGCGCAAGGAGTGTGTAACCATCACAATGGTAGTGCCTTCCTGATTAAGTTCGGTAAGTAGCGACATCACTTCTTTGCCGTTTTTTGAGTCAAGGTTTCCGGTAGGCTCATCGGCAAGAATCATCTTGGGGTTTGAAACTACGGCGCGGGCAATGGCAACACGCTGCTGCTGACCGCCTGAAAGTTGCTGCGGAAAATGCCCTGCGCGGTGCGAGATTGCCATACGTTTTAAAATGGCATTCACCATCTCTTTGCGTTTGCGCGCCGGCACTCTTTGATAAATGAGAGGCAACTCAACATTTTCAAACACATTGAGTTCATCAATGAGGTTAAAGCTCTGAAACACAAAGCCAATATTGCCTTTGCGTACTCTCGTTCTGTTTTTCTCTTTCAGGCTGCCCACCTCCTCGCCGTCGAGGATGTAGCTGCCTTTGGTGGGGTTGTCTAACAATCCCAAAATGTTAAGTAGCGTGGACTTTCCGCAGCCGGAAGGTCCCATAACGGCAACAAATTCGCCTTTTGCTACTTCTAAAGATACGTTGTCTAAGGCAACGGTTTCAATTTCTTCCGTCCGGAATACTTTTTCGAGGTTTTTGATTTTAATCATAATGTTTTTTTAATGGTTAATTATTAATGGTTAATGGTTAATTGGTGTAAAGGTGTAATTTCCGTTGGCTTCAGCCAACGGCAGGCGGTGAGACAGTGCAAATCCTGCTCTCGTAGAGAGGGCACATAAATAGGCAGTAGCCTGCTGAGCGTACTGCTTAGTTAGGTTTGCTCTCTCCGAGAGCATGGGGCTTCTCAAATTACGTTGTTCATTGTTCATAGTTTACTGTTATTTCCTAATTCATAATTCATAATTCCTAATTTTCTTTCATTGCACTTTGATTGCATCTATCGGGTTTGAGGTGGCGGCGCGCCAGCTTTGAAGCGACACGGATAAAACAGAGATAAAAAGCACGCTCAATCCCGCTAATGCGAAGATCCACCAACTGAGTGAGGTGCGGTACGCAAACTGCTCTAACCACCTGTGCATCAAATACCACGCTACAGGAATGGCGATGACAAACGCCATAGCAATATACTTGATAAAGTCTGTATTTAACATCTGCAAGACTTCGCTGATGCTTGCGCCGTGCACTTTCCGCAGCCCAATCTCTCGCGTGCGCCGGCGAATGATGTATGCCATAAATACAATCAATCCCAAATCGGCAACGGCAAAGCATAAGACAGAGAAAATGAGCACCAAGTGTTTGGCGTTCATTTCGTTGCGATATGTTTTGCCGAACAGGTCACTCATGAACATGTAATCTGCAGGGTACTCGGGAATAACCTCTTTCCAAACGGAGTCGAAAACAGTGCGGGCTTGTGAAAGGTTTTCCGAATTGAGTCGTACCATAACATTGAAAAGAAACAAGTTGCGTTGCATTATTAATAAAGGATTAGTCTCTTCAAATAATCCTGTATAGTTAAAATCGTCAGTTACTCCTACAATAATGCCCTTATTAAAATAGGCAATGGTTCCGTGTTCAAGTACCAGTACCTGACCGATAGCTTCTTCCGGCGAATTAAATCCTAAAATATTCAATGCCTTTCTATTAATTACATATTTTTCAACATGATCCGAATATTTTCCTTGTGTCAGAAATTCCATAAATGTATTAAATTCAGTTTGATAATCATATTTTCTCGCAGAAAAGTAGTTGCCTGCAATTAAGGGAATATTAAAAAATGGAAGAAATTCTTCTCCGACTGCCATAATGTTCAAATGTTTCCAATCAACATCTTCTTCTCTTTTTACATTTGTTCCATCAATTATGGCATCGCCCGGCAATTGCATGGCTGCCGTAACAGATTCTATTTCTTTATGTTTTAGCAACTCCGATTTTAATATGCTGTATTTTTTCAATACCAAATCGGGTTGTTCCGACAATGCTAAAATATTCTGTTCATTACCTCCCACTTGTGTGTTTTCCATCATTTTCACCTGCTTGGCAATACCCACAGCGAGTATAACAACAATCATGACGACAGCATATTGAGCTACCAACATATATTTGATATTTGCATAAGAAAACTTAACTGGTTTCAAATCTTGGCGTGTATTAAGAAATTGAGTTAAAGAGATTTTTTGCAACACAGGAAAGAGTGACACTAAAACTATCGTAGATAGAAATATTGCACATAATATAAATATTTCAAATATTGAAAGTTGCATGAAAAAATAATCCAAAGAATCAATATCTATAGCTACAAATATAGCTAATGAAATTGAGATGATTCCGACAAGCAATGCCGACAAAGTTTCATCTTTGAAAACCACAGCCGGCGATGTTCCGTGCAAACGCAATAATTGATAATAACGCTTGTTCCGTCCAAAAACCAAACTTGCATTCAACCACAAATTAAAAAATACTACAACGAGCAACAGTACATTAGCCCCAATAATCAGATAAATGTAATTGATGTTACCATTAATACTCATTTCTCTGAGATTATGGCTGTAAAGATGAATATCGGTAAGTGGCATCAAGAAGGCACGCGCACTTTTATCTCCTTGCCAGTATTCTGTAAGGAGATCGTTAATCTTCTGTTCCAACACTTTGATATCTGTATCTTTTTTCAGCAACAAATAGTCGTAAGTAAAATGTCTAAAATCATCAGGAAGAAATAAAAAAATATCGGAATTAAAATGTGAGGTTTCGGGAAAATCTTTGAATATTATTGTATTAACAATAGAATCTTTCCATCGTGCCCCATCAATAGAAATTACTGACTTTTGAAAGTTGCCATTATCAATTTCGCCAAACAGTTCACGAGCAAGAGTTTCACTAATCAATGCTTGCACTTTTTGTTGTAAAACATCTTCTTTAGTGCCATGCAAAAATGTGAGATCGAAAACATCTAAAAATTGGCTATTAATTGCGTAAAAGTCTTTAATAATCTCTTTTTTTTCTTTATAAGCCAAAGTCGCACTACGGATATTATGCATTTTTGCTACCTGCTCTATTTCGGGCATTTCATTCAAAAAAGGATCAATTATATTTCCCCAAATACGCACATCAACAGGCTCATTGTCAAATTGTAATGATATGCGCACAATTCTATCCGCATTGGTATTATGTTTATCGTAGTTCAACTCCCGTTTGATGTAGCTTGCCGAGAGCAGCAAACAAGTAAACATGATGGCTAATCCAACGATGTTGACAATGCGAAGGGAGAGATTTTTCTTGAAGAGGCGGAGGAATTTCATAATGGTTAATGGTTAATTGGTGTAAAGGTGTATGGGTGTATAGGTGTATGGGTGTAAAGGTGTTTTTGCCGTTGGCTGAAGCTTACGGTTAATAAAAATCTCATATCTAATGTCTCAAATCTCATATATTAATTCCTAATTCTTAATTCCTAATTCTTTATTGATTTTGCCGGGTTCATTGTGGCTGCTCGGAGCGCTTTAGTGCCAACGGTGAGTAAGGTTAGTAGTATGGCTATGATGGCTGCCAGTGCAAACATCCACCATGAAATGGAAATGCGATAGGCATAGTCCTGCAACATTTTGTTCAGCCACAAATAGGCACAGGGGAATGCTATCAACATGGAAATGCCAATCAAAATGATGAACTCTTTCGTTAACATTTCTATAATATTTTTGATGCTTGCACCATACACCTTGCGGATGCCGATCTCTTTGGTTTTTGTTTCTGCGGTGTAGGTAATAAGTCCAAAAAGCCCAAGACAGGATACTAAAATAGCAATGCATGCAAAGATGTTGAACAGCCTCTCTTTCTGGATCTCCTCTTTGTAAAGTATTGCAAAATCATCTTCAATAAAACGATATTCAAATGGATAGCCGTCGTTGTAATGTTTCCATATTTTTTTTACTGCCGCAAGGGCTTCTTGCTGTTTCTCCGGAATGGTTTTTACATATAAATAGTTTATTTCATTTAGATTATACATTACCATTAAGGCGTCGCATTCATTTTTACGAAGTGTATTAAAATGAAAATCACTCACTTTACCAATAATTGTTTGAGAATCACCAAATAACTCGAAAGGTGCACCTATTGGGTCTTCAAAATTTAACACTTTCAACGCTCTCAACGCTTTATCATTAAATATAATATCGTTTTGGGAGTGGTAGTTCTGAGAAAATCCGGTACCTTCAAGAATTGGAATATTAAAAAAATCAAGAACATTATAATCACCCCATAAAACGATAGACCAAAATTGATCATTGCCTATCATCCAGCCTACGCTGTTAATTGGTGCATTGGTTGCTGTAACATCTGCCACATCGTTTTCACGCAGTAGTTCCTGTTTCACGGCATCATAATGATCTGCCATATTATGAAGCGGAAGTTTAAAGATATTTTCTTTTAAAAATCCCGAATCTGTTTCTTTCATAAAGTGCATTTGCAGGTTCACAACAATGGCTACCGTGATAAAAATTAGCGAAAATGTAAATTGCGCTACAATCAATATTTTACGTAAAATAAATTGATTCCGTATGGTTTGATGAAATGAGCCTAACCCGGTTGATTTAAACGAAATTAACCTCATTGCGGGATAAATCCCTGCCGATATCGAAACTACTATAAACAAAGCCAAATAGGTTGTCCAAATTTCAAGTTTGGTAAAATTAAAATCTAATTGTTTTTCTGTTAATATATTATAAAAAGGCAATAAAAACTCTATCAATACTGTAGCCAAAATGAGCGCCAGAAATACCATCATCATAGTTTCACGCATCATTTGCATAAATAAACCTAATTTGCTTTCACCGAAAATTTTACGTATTTCAACTTCTTTTGTACGGTCTATTAAACGCGCTGTTACAAGATTAACGTAATTGATTACCGCAATGAGTAATAAAATAAAAACTATACTTGAAAACAATCTGACATGTTTTATTCCTGTCGGTTTTGCATCATAATAGTCATACAAGTGTCCTTTTGTAATGGGTATCAACCTTGAATAAAAATCGGTTTCGGGATTAAATTCATCCTCACAATTTCGATTTTTCTCTACTTCCTCAGCAATCCTTATTTCCAACGTGTGAATGTCTGTGTTTTTGGGTAGCATTAGGTAGGTATTGCGAACGTTGTGAGTAAATCTTTGTGGTTTGCGATTAATCCAATCCATCCAATCGGAATAAAAAGAAGTAGGAATGAGTGCATTAAACTGTAAAGAAGAGTTTTTTGGAAAATCGGCAATAACGGCAGTTACATAAAAATTACCATGTATACTTGATTGAATTACTTTTCCCAATGGGTCTTCATCTTTAAACAGACGTTTTGCAACACTTTCGGTCAGAACTATTGAGCGGTTATTTTCGAATGGTTGTTTAGAATTTCCGAACAAAAATTTGATATTGAAAAAAGAGAAAAAAGCAGAATCTGCAATATAAACATTTGGCATTGTGATTCTTTCACCGATTTCGCAAGATAGTGCTCCCAACTCTATTTCCTTGTAGCTGGTGTGGCACATTTTCAGAACTTCAGGAAATCTGTCGGCAATCAATTCAACTTCATGCGGAAAAGAAACGACTCCATATTGGTAGATTTGCTCTGCATTATCGAAACATTTATTACGACCCAATTCATCCTGAACCCAGAGCAGGATGAAAATAGCCACCGTTAAACTAACCGCCAACCCAACAATGTTTACAACAGAGTAAACACTGTTACGGTAAAGGTTTCGGAATGTGACTTTTAGGTTTTGAAACATTTTATTAGTGGTTAGTGGTTAATGGTTAATAATTAATAGGTGTAAAGGTTTATAGGTTTATAGGTGTATAGGTGTAAGGGTGTAATTGTTGTTGACTTTAGCCAACGGAGGAAGGTTTGGAATTACCGGAAGGACAAATTCCTTCTCCTCTCTGAGGAGAAGGTGGCAGCCGACAGCAAGAGTAGTTTGGCAAATGGTAATTCCGTTCCGCTGTCGGATGACGGAAGAGGTGGAAGCATGCGCAAATTGTTCGAGATTCCTCGCTTGCTGCGCAAGCTCGGAATGACGCTCAGCCCTTCTCTCTCGCTGGCGGGAGCTGGGGGGTGGAAAAAAACCTCTTCCGTCATCAGGTGGCGGCTCGTGCGGGCGCTGAGCAAAGTCAATGTGCCACCTGCTGCCACCTGCTCCGCTTGCAGAGAAGAAATTGCGTGCGTTCGGATTGCTTCGTTGTTCTTCATATTATTTAGTTTTGGTTCTTTACTTATTTTTCCATCCCCTTAATTCCCCACCAGCAGAGAAAATTCCTAATTCCTAATTCTTAATTCCTAATTCCTAATTCATAATTCCTAATTCTTTTTCATT
>WQSU01000022.1 GCA_009787675.1 Lentimicrobiaceae bacterium | reverse complement strand
AACCCAAGGCGTTGCCATTGGGCTATAATATTATTGGCTTTCAGCCAATTAAATAAAAATCAAAAGAAAAATACTTGTTTGCTTAAACGGAACTCAGGTTATTACCAAACAGACTGTTGTATCAAACATCGCCTATAAATTAAGACAAAACAAGGTTTTAGCAGACGAAGAATATCAAAAGGGTGTTGAAATTTTGGATATTGTTGCACAACGTAACGAAGAACTGCTGCAGGAATCCGAAAAATACACCGGCAAATGGGTATCCCTGAAAAAGGTAAAAATGACAGACGATGATAAAAGCCTGCTCATTTTGGAACAAATCCGAAAAATGCTAAATTTCAACAGCAACAATAACATCCTGTCAGAAGAAGAAACCGATTTTTTGTATGACATCCTCAACAACAAACGCGAAAGAGATTATGATACCGATGAGGTAGTTTTTCAATGTTTGCAAAAATTACTCAAGAAAGGATTTACTGTTTAGGTGTAACTCGATATTCAATAATATCTTCCGCAACCATCATTACCTGATCTTCTATTTGCTCATAAAATTTCATTGATACTCTTTTCGGATAATCCGGTGAATATGCAAGTAATTCTGTCGTAATCCTGTCAATCAAAGGTGTAATATCATGTTTATACTCGTGCCGAATTTCACATTCCCAAACGGTAATAACATTCCACCCTAAAACAGTAAGTTTTTGCAAATTGATTCTATCCCTTTCCTTATTTGATGTGATTTTATCAACCCAAAATCCCGTGTTAGTTTTCGGTGTATAGGCATATTTGCAACCCTCATGCCGGTGCCAGAAACATCCGTGTAGAAAGATAACCGTTTTATACTTTGGCAGAACAATGTCCGGTTTTCCGGGCAGTTTATTGTCATTCACACGATACCGGAAACCCTTTGCAAAAAGAGCCTTACGCAATGCCATTTCGGGCTTGGTATTCTTTGACCGAATTTTTGACATAACTTCTGAGCGCTTATTTTTGTCCCAAATATCCAATGTTTTGTGATTTTTCGATTTAACAGTGCAAAATTAATAAAAAACTACAAGCCATATAACTTGTAGTTTTTCATTTACACAATTTCAAAAAAGTGTAATTTTTGAATAGATTCTTTCAGCTGACTGCTTATTTTTTCTTTCCTTTTTCTCTTTGAGAAAGGGCGCTTCCTGCAGCGGTTTTGCTTGTAGCACTCGTCCTTCCATCTCTCAAAACCTTCGAAGCGGCGGTAGCAGCTGCTTTGCTGGTAACTTTTGTAGCCATATCTTTCAATTTTATTTCCAATCCGAACCATGCAGGTGGATTGATTCCTGCTAAAAGTCTCTATTTTGATATTACAATAGATGACTTGTTATATTGCTGTAGATGAAATGTAGTAATTTGAAATATCCCGTTCCAATCAACACAATTTTTATACTCCAAAAAATCCAAGTGGGAGTATTCCAACATGCACTATATTCAACAAATTCCTCCAATACATCATCCTTATTTATTCCTTTTTTGTCAATTTTCTTTTCTTGATACTTAAAAAAACAATACAGCGAAATAGATTTATAGATATATTGTAGCATATCTAATGCCAAGGTGCCAACAAAAAATCCCAATGCCCACAGTAAAGTGTTGTCAATAATCAATTCAGTGCCTTCACTCTTTACAAAGATCCACACAACTCCTATGCCAGCAAAAGCAATTTGTCTATTAATAGTACTTGCTGTAAAACTTGCTTGATAGGAATCATCCCTAATTTCTCTTAGTTTCTTTTTTATCATCTTTTACTTTTTTGTGATGAAGCACCTGGACCTGTTCCTGAAGTTCCATTACTTTTTTTACTTGTTGCTCTTTGTGAAAGCGCACATCCTGCAACACTTTTACATGTTGATCTTGCTACACTTGCTTTTCTACCTTGCTGAACCTTTGAAGTGGCAGAGGTAGTAGTTTTATTTTTTGTTGTTTTTGCCATAAATTTAAATATATTACATTAATATTTAATGTCTTATTGCTGGCAAAAAGCATGCCAAATTTTTATAGAACTCATAAAAGAAAAAATAACAATATGATCCACCTAAACATTCACAATCTCCAATAAAGGTAATTTGTAAGATTTTGAAAATTAAAAAAATGCTGGATAGTAGATTATTGGTATATCAGAATAATAAACGCTTTATTGAATCTGGACAAATTTTGATTTTTTCCCTTTGGGCGTGCCGGCTTCCCCCCACACAACCCATCGCACGCCGTCGCGCTTTCCGCTACAAATCCTCGCTTTACTTGCTTCGTCGCAAGTACGGGCGTTGCGTGTAACGCCCCACCTCTTCGCTACTATGCGCTGCGGGTTTTCCGCTACAATCGCTCACGCAACGTGCCGCACAGCCGCTTGTTATACGCTTCCTCAATCCCATAACTTCTCAACTCCTTAACTCCTTATTACTTTGAACATTGAACTTTGAATCCTAAACCCATTATTTTTTACTATTTTTGCCAAAATTTTGTCATAAACATGACCAACATAGAAAAAATAAAAGATTTAATAGCCAAAGGCGAAGTGCGCAATACCAACGTTGAGTTTAAAAAATGCAAAAACGAATTGGGGCAGTTTGTCTATGAAACAATTTGTGCATTTTTGAATCGAAACGGCGGCGATCTGCTTTTGGGAGTGGATGACCATGGCTCAATAACCGGAATAAACGAATCTGCTATTGACAACCATATTAAAAACATCATAAACACACTCAACAACATAGAACTGTTCAATCCCGTAGTCTTTCTCACGCCGGAAGTGCTTGAAATTGATGAAAAGAAAATCATTTACATTCATGTTCCCGAGAGTTCGCAAGTGCACAGGTTTAAAAACAAGATTTTCGACAGGGTGGGAGACGCCGATAACAACATTACAAACAGTTACCACCTCATTGAGAACATGTACCTGCGAAAAAACAAGGCTTCATCAGAAAACAATGTTTGTCCCTTTTTAACTTTGGACGAATTGGACGAAGGCTCATTCAAAAAAATGCGTGCTCATATCTCAATTTATAACGCTGCACACCCATGGCTCGAAATGAGCAACGAGGAGATGTTGCGCTCGGCAGGATTTTGGCGTAGAGATCCTTTGACAAATCAAGAGGGATACATTTTGGCAGTTGTGCTTTTGTTCGGTAAGGAACAAACCATCCTGAATTACTGTCCGTGGCACCGCACCGACGCCATTTACCGGAATATGACTTACAAACGGTTTCTGAATCCATTGCCCACCGATCCCGATGTGAGATACAACGACCGCGATATGGTTTGTGTAAACCTGATTGAATCATACGTCAGATTGATGAACTTCATTGAGAGAAACATGCCCGATGTATTCGCACTGGATGAACGAGGAATCAATCGCCTTGACCTTCGCAATATGCTTTTTCGCGAAATTGTATCTAACTTGTTGCTGCACAGAGAATATGCAAGTACCTTTTCATCCAAACTATTGATATTCTCCGACAGAGTGATCTCCGAAAATTGGACAAAACCGATGCAAATAGGAAACGTTACGCTCGATACCCTTGAAACCCATACCAAAAACCCATTAATTACAAAGGTTTTCAGAGAAATGAAATGGGCAGAAGAACTTGGCTCCGGAAAAAAGAACATCAAAAAGTTTGCCCCTCTTTACTACGATAAATACAAAATCGAAATTCAAAATAACGAAAAGTTTATCTTCTCAATAACATATAGAGATGTTGAAGAGGATTTTAACGAAAAAGAAAAGGAGCCAAGGAGCCAAGCAGAAGATCTCAAACAGGAACCAAGCAGAAAAGGAGCCAAGCAAAAAAAGGAGCCAAGCAAAAAAAGGAGCCAAGCAAAAAAAGGAGCCAAGCAAAAACAAATTCTTGTTTTTTGCTCTAATCCACAAGATATGAAAGAGATTATGATTCAAATAGAGTATAAAAACAGATACAAATTCCGACTAAATTATATCAAACCTATGCTTGAAGAAGGATTATTATCAATGACTTTTCCCGATAATCCCAATCATCAAGATCAGAAATACATTACTACAAAAAAAGGAAAAGCCACACTTTAACTCATTAACCATTAACCGTTAACCACTAACCGTTAAACCCCACCCGCCCTCCGCGCATCCCACACTCACTCCTTGCGGCACGTTTTTCCCCGCCCTTCTTGCACCACATTGTCTTTTGCCGCCACCGCACGAACCCCACGCAGGAAGGCAAAAGCCAAAGAGCTGCACCCTCCGCACCCAAAAAACGCGCCACAAGTCCCCGCGCCCAAAGCTATTTAACATAATGCGCAGTTATAATCCAGCCCCTGCAAGCCCCCCGCACGACCCAAGCTGGCTTATAAAGGACATTATGTTAAATAGCCGCACCCCACCGCACCGCGACATGGCAAAGCGCCCCCGCAAAGCAAATTACCCATCCCCCCACGCCCTCGCACACCACGCACACAAAAACATAACGGCATTCAGCCGTCATGTTTTTGTCTCCCCACCCACGAACCCCCATTGCGACGGCATAGCCTTCCCCGTTCGCTTTCCAAGTTGGCGCTGCCGTATTGCCGCTCACGAAGCCACCGCACCAATACAGCAGCGCCAACCCCACGCAGAAAATAGCGGCAAATCCCACGCAAACATTTTGTACAGAAAAATTTACAAAATGCCCACCCCATATTTGCCGCTATTATCTGCCTTTCCCACCGCACACGCTCTAGTCAATAATCCCGTATCGTACAGTAACATAAGGAATTTATATAATTACACGCCTCTCCTTACAGTCGTTCCGGCGAAGCCTGCGGCAGCGCGGTATATTTTTGAAATAAAACGCCCTGCAGGTGTTGGTAATGCGATGTTCGCTACGCTCACGTTGCATTACCAACCTTAATATCTTTTTTTTGGTTTTTTTTTGGTTTTTTTTGGGGAAAATGTATGAGTATTAAAACAGCATTACCAGCTTTAATATTCTTTACTTTGGTTATTTATTTGAGAAAATGTATGAATATTGAATTTGTTTTATTTTCGCACATAATTTAATCGTTAGAGGCAACCTTAAGCAATAACCCTAAAATAAACAGAGCAATGACAGACGAGTTTTTACTTAACGAATATTTGAATAAAAAGCAAAGACATAAGTTCATTGAAAAAATACCCAATGACACAAAACAAATAATGGTGACAGCCATTATGGTTTTGTCTTTTTCAGAACACGAAGACGAAAAAACGCACAACGAAGATTATAAACATATACTTGGTTTGCTCAAAGAATCACAAACAACAAGTGCAATTTTACCAGAACTATCTCAAATATTTGACAACAAGAAAAAGAAAGCCACGACAGAAATTGAAGCAGAAAAAAATACTCTATTTGAACAAATAATTGGCGACAAGTTGCCGCAATACAAACATTTAATTACAAACAACCCGACAGACAAAGCCGAAATAATAGAACAACTAAAACAAAATTGTTTTAAAGATAAGAAAAATGTTGATTTAGTATTCAGACATAACACACTTGAAAAAATAGCCAACAGCATAAAATTTCCTTATGTAGAGTTGACAGTGGATTTACTAAAAGTAAAGATTGACAATAGTGAAGAAACTCTTTTATTGGGCTTATCTTCGATTATTGAAAACCCTAAACGACTTTCATTACATAATACTGAATTAGAATCCGAATGGAAAACATTCCCGTTAAAATGGTTTGCTCACAAAATTACACAACCTGAATTAAGACATCTTTTTAACCTACATAAACAAGGAAAATCGTTAGACGGTTACATTGAAAAATTCGTATCTGACCGTATGAAAGAAATTACAACGAAATTTGACAGCCACTTTTATCCCGAATTTGCAAATCGAGCATTGCTTCTTCACAATTGTATTCATTCATTTGAACACGAATTGTATGTTAGCTCAATATGCACAGCCCTTCCGCTTATTGAAGGTTCTATTTGGGCATTTGCTGAATATTACAATTTTACAGAACAAAATTTATATACCGAAATAAACCACCAAAGGCACTTACTTCTAACAACAGGTAATAATTCCAAAGAATATACTGTTGGCGACTTGCTAAAAAAAAGCAATCTATCAGATTTCTTTGATGAACATTTCATAAACTATTATTGTGATGAACTATACAACGAAAGAAATCCAATTCTTCACGGAAAAGAAGTAAACAACTTTAACAAGTTGAATTGTGCGAAAAAAATTATGACCTTTGATTATATGACAGACATAATGAACGCATACATCAAAGAACAATATTTTAAAAATATGGACGACTTATTGGGAACAAGAATTACAGAAAAAATACTCAATGGAGAAGCCCTTGATGATGCAGACAGAAAAGAAATTGAAGAAAAAGTTACAAAAAATGACTGTCACGTCCACTCCCAACAAAGCCTACATTGCCTCACTTGAGAAATTTCTCTAAATCTCAATTTCTAAATTTTGGAGATTTAAAATAATACACGTTCGCTTCACCGTCATACACACGTCTTTGGAGAAAATCAATCTTTTGATATTTAGGCACAATATTTGCAAAAAAACGTGGGACTATATCCCATTACATCCATGTTTAACAATTGTCAGTATGAAAGGAGGTATTTTTATGGCACAAACTGACGCAGGTAAAAAGAAAGTATATGTTCAACCTCATACAAAAGATGATGGTACAAAGGTAAGACGCCATTATCGTTCAACTCCAAACACCAGTAAAGGTGCAGGAAAAGGCAAGTAATAACACTACTACTTTCTATGTAAAACTGACAAAATAAATTTTTGTCAGTTTTTTTATTCTACTATCTTTGCCAATCAAAAAATCAAAATAAAACACAAAAATAAAATGATTCAATAAATTGAATTTCATAAACATAAATAAATAATTTCTTATGAGTTGTCAAAATAATAATGCCATAGTTTGTCCTTGCACATATTCTTGTGGCAAACATGGAAAATGCTGTGAATGTGTTGCATACCATCAGCGGGTGGGCGAGTTTCCTGCGTGCTTTTTTAGCAAAGAATCCGAGTTAAAATATGACCGCAGTTTTGAAGCATTGATAAGAGACAGAAACTAATCCAGAAAAGCACAATGGTTCAACAACTTGAATTTACACTCAAAGAAAAAAAACGTGGCTTTCATCTTATAACTGATGAGGTATTGCACCACCTGCCAAAACTACCGCAAGTCGGATTACTGCACCTGTTTATAAAACACACCTCAGCAGCTCTTACCATCAACGAAAATGCCGATCCCGACGTTCAAACGGACCTTAATACCATTTTTGACCAACTAATCCGGGAAAAAGAACCCTATTACACCCATACCTGCGAAGGCGCTGATGATATGCCGGCACACGCTAAGTCCTCACTTGTTGGCGCAAGTGTAACCATACCAATTACCAACGGACGATTGAACCTTGGCACTTGGCAGGGTATTTACCTGTGCGAGTTCCGGAATAGGGCAGTCGGAAGGAAAATTGTAGTAACTATAATTGGTTAAAACCTATGTAAATAGAAAGAATATGGAACTCAAAAAAGCATTAATCATCATTGACATTCAAAACGATTACTTTGAAGGAGGCGCAAATTCTTTGATTGGAAGTCTTGAAGCAAGTATCAATGCGAAAGCGTTATTGAAAGATTTTAGAGAAAAATCATTACCGGTAATTCATATTCAACATTTTTCGACAAGAGCGGGTTCAACATTTTTTATTCCAAACACAAAGGGAGTTGAGATTCATGAAAATGTAATACCGGTTACCGGCGAGAAAGTAATTGCCAAAAACTATCCAAACAGTTTTCGCGAAACCGACTTACTAAACTACCTGAAAGCGAATAATATTACCGATTTGGTAATTTGTGGAATGATGACACAAGTGTGTGTTGATGCAACCACGAGAGCCGCTAAAGATTTCGGATTTAATTGTGTGCTAATCGGAGATGCTTGTGCTACAAAAGACTTAGAAATTCAAGGAGAAAAGGTTATGGCAAGCGAAGTACAAAAATCTTTTCTTGCGGCATTAAACTATTTTTATTCCACCGTGAAAAATACACAAGAATATTTAACAGAAGAATTAACTTTAGATTGATCAAAATGAACATCGAAGACCTCCGCGAATACTGCCTTTCCATAAAAAACGCCACCGAAGATCTGCCGTTTGGCGATGAGTACCTTATGTTTAGAGTGTTTGGCAAATGGTTTGCCGTAATTCCGTTAAAGGACTATGAGCTGAATATATCGGTAAAATGCAACCCCACCAAAGCCATTGAATTACGTGAGCAATATAACTGTGTGGAAGCCGCTTGGCATTTCAATAAAAAATATTGGAATTGTATTACCCTCAACCGCGACATGAACGATGAAACAGTAAAACATTGGATTCAACATTCGGTGGAGGAAGTTGTAAGAAAGATGCCTAAAAAAGCACAATCAGAATATTTTGAAAATCAATAAAATAGATTTTCAATTCCTACATTTCCTACAAATCCTACAAATCCTACGTTTCCCAATTATAGGATTTCGCCAAATATACACGTTCGCATTTCCACGTTGTCGCTGCAGTGTTACCGCCCACAAACCCTCTGCGTCAACACAGCCGCGCCAACCCCACGCAAAAAAATGGCGTGCTGCGCCCCACAAACCCTCCGCCATTCTTTTGCCTTTCCCCCCGCACGCTCAAGAAAATAATCCCGCAATGTACAGTAACACAAGGAATTTATATTATTACACGCCTCTCCCTCCGGTCGTTCCGGCGAAGCCTGCCGGCAGCAAGGTATATTTTTGATATATTGATTTTCCCAAATCCTCTATTTCCTCCAAATCTCCATTTCTCCATTTTGGAGATTTGGAGATTTCGTAATTATCGAATCATCGAATCTTCAATACTTATAAAATAAAATCTGCCAAATTATCCCAAATCTATCTTCCACCATACCATACAACTCACTAAAGTAAGTCTGTTGAAGCTCCACTAAAACCTCACCGTCATCCTTCAATTCATCGAATATTCTTTTGACCTCTTCCTTATCGCCTATGTTCACAGTTGGACTAATATTATTGCCCACCAAAACCGGGAAACCGGTAAGCATATCGCAAAACATAACGACCATGTCGCCAATCTTCACCCCGGCATAACACACCTTATCCTTGTCCAACTCCGAGATTTGACAATTAGGATCGGGTGGCGCCTGACCATAAGTCATCAAATTACTAACTTCCGACTTAAAAACCTTGGCGTAAAACTCCACTGCTTCGCGACAATTTCCATCAAAATTGAGAAATAATTCTAATTTCATATAACTTGTTTTAAATATTTTAACAGTCGCGAAATTACAACAAATATCCATTTATTCATCTTGGACATTTGGAGATAAATCCCCCCGTTCGCTTCCCCAAGTTGCCGCCGCAGTGTTACCGCCCACAAACCCTCTGCGTCAACACAGCCGCGCCAACCCCACGCAAAAAAATGGCGTACTGCACCCCACAAAACCCTCCGCCATTCTTTTGCCTCTCCCTACGCACGCTCAGCAAACAATCCTGAATATCACAGTAACACAAGGTATTATATAATTACACGCCTCTCCCTCCGGTCGTTCCGGCGAAGCCTGCCGGCAGCAAGGTATATTTTTGATAATATATCCGCAACATAGCAATCTATACCCGCACATGAAAAACTAACGCCCTACGGTTGTTGTCTCAGTTTTTCATTAGGCAAAAGGCTTACACACACCCCACACACTTCTTTTACCTAATAAAAAACTGAGATGTTTTGTTTGTCGCCCCATATACACAACTAAAGACGTAGTAAAATTTACAACCATTTATCTGCGCAAAGTAGCGCAAATCAAAGCATTAGAAGCGAATTTTAACAAACGCCTTTTCCCTGATATATTTTCGCCAACCGAACCGGGTTTGGGTAGGGTTTGCACCGTACCAAGTCAATACCAAGTCAATACCATGTTCGAATAAAAACTATTTATTAACCCTTTAAAACTAAAAATTATGGGAAAAATTAAACAAGGAATTCTCGGCGGCTTCTCCGGTAAGGTGGGGAGCGTTGTCGGCGGTAGCTGGAAAGGAATCAGCTACATGCGCGGAAAAGCGGTTTCAATCAAGAATCCGCAGACCTTACGTCAAATGGAACAACGCACCAAATTCGCTCTTGCGTTGTCAGTACTTCAACCCATTATTGCGGTTATTCGTGTAGGTTTTAAGCGTTACGCTCACAGACAAAGCGAATTTAACGCAGCAATGTCCTACACCGTTAGGCACGCCATTTTGGGCACCTACCCCAATTACACGCTTGACTTCCCCAATCTGCTTGTGTCACGCGGTACCCTTACCGGCGCCAACAATGCAGCTGCCGCAGCCGTACCCGGAAAAATCAAACTCACATGGGAAGACAACACCGGCATCGGCGAGGCACAGCCCACAGACAAAGCGATTGCAGTAGCCATCAACCCAACAAAAGGCGAAGCCGCCTACATCACCGAAGGCGCTCCGCGTTCTGCAGAAGCCGAACAACTGGCTGTTTCTCCCTTCTGGGCAGGCGATAAGGTTGAGGTTTACCTTGGCTTCATCTCCGAAGACGGCAAAGAGGTTGCCACAAGCGCTTACTGTGGTTTTGTTACCGTAGTGTAATCAAATTCATTGCCTTGCATGAAAAGCCGCCCTGTGCGGCTTTTTTTTAGAACATTATAAACCAATAAAATAACATCACAATGAAACTACTTTTTATCCCCTCAGTAATAAACGGAGATTGGAGCCAATTTAAGGCGTTCCTTACGGTTTTAGTCATCCTGTACACCTGTGTATTTATCTCTGTACTAATAGACTTGTACTTTGGAGTAAAACGCGCCAACCGGCTGAAAATGCTCCGCACCAGTTACGGCTACCGCCGCACCATCACCAAACTAACGAGCTACTTCGGACTTCTGCTCATGCTCTCCATCGCCGACGTTGCCGCAAGTTTAATCTTCAAAATGCCATACTTTACCGTCATCGGCGCCCTGGGCATCGTCATCGTAGAAGGCAAATCAGTCTTTGAAAACCTCAAGCAGGAAGAAAAAGGCATAGATGAGGTCCAAAAGGCATTACTACAACTCTTTGCAAACAAAGAAGAAATCAAATCATTAATCACTTTTTTAAACACCCAAAAACATGACACCAAGAGGACTCCGCAATAATAACCCCCTAAACATCCGCCACAGCGCAGACAAATTCCAAGGAGAAGTAACCGGGAAAGATACGGCATTCAAAACCTTTATTTCCATGGCTTACGGCTACCGTGCCGCCTTTATAACCCTTGCAACCTACCTTTCAAAAGGCTGCAACACAATCGAAAAAATCATTACCCGCTGGGCGCCCCCCACCGAAAACAACACCGCCGGCTACATCGCCAACGTTGAAATATGGTCCGGTGTTCTGCGCAACAAAGAACTGACCGCCACCGATGGCGCGGACTATATCATGATCATCGCCGCCATGAGTTTCGTAGAAAACGGCATAAACGCCAACATTTCGGAAGTCCGGGCAGGCTTTAAATTACAAACCAAAATCACAATACCATGAAAAAGAGCCTAATTTTAGCCGTAATTGCCCTAACATTGTGCCTGTGCTACTCCTGCAAACAGGCGCGCTATATTCCCGTAGAAACCACCAAAACAGAGTACCACGACAAACTGCATCGAGATTCTGTTTACCTTTACGATTCCGTTTATGTAAAAGAAAAGGGCGACACCCTCATCATGGAACGCTACAGGTATCTATTCCGGGACAAGCTGATCCGGGATTCCATCCACATCAACGACACCATCCGGGTGCCCTATCCGGTGGAAGTAGCCAAACAGGTAAGAAAGCCTTTAACAGGCTGGCAGAACTTCCAGATATGGTGCGGGCGCATTGCCCTTGTAGCCGTTCTGTTTTTGTTCCTTTTCTTTGTTCTGAAGCTAAAGAAGAAATGGTTGTTTTAGCCTCATCTTTCTGTAAATGCAAAGCCGCCGCGAGCGGCTTTTTTAGTGCCTTATTCAAAAATGTTTTTATAGTTTCTTATTGAAAAAACTATACTTTCGCCACCTAATATTACTGATACTCAACTGTTATTTATTCTTTCTACTCCATATAATGTACCGCATTTGTACCACATATCAATTAAATAATTATAAACCAACAGTATATATTTACTGCATCGGGAAATAGAACAATTACGAATTAGGAATTACGAATTAGGAATTACGGATTAGCTGTAAATCAGTATTTTGCTGCTTTTTTTATTGATTTTTTTTTATCATTTTCCATCGTTTTATATCGTTTTTTGAAAAAAAATTTAAAAGGTATAAAAACATGGCGGTTGAAGAAGATAATAGCACAAAGATTGAAGCAATGGAGTATTAATTTGCGAGCACTATCTTCAATTTGGGCGTGCCGGCTTGCCCTCGCACAATCCACCGCACGCCGTCGGGCTTTCCGCTACAACTCCTCGCTTTACTTGCTTCGTTGCATGTACGGGCGTTGAGTGCAACGCCCCACCTTTTCGCTACTATGCGCTGTGGGGTTTCCGCTTCAATCCCTCACGCAAGGATTCGTTCGGTCTGTGGGAATTTACCCCTGACTCTAACGCCCATGTACCCTAACTTTTGGTAGCCATCTAACTGATTATTATTTTTCCATTAGTTTATTGCTGCATAATGTGACACTTTAACTCTTGGTTCAAAAATTGGGGAGCATTATAAAAAGATTTTGTTATTTTCGCACGCTGTTGACTCGCGTGGAAAATGTGTTGGGAAGCCGCAACTTCGGCAATATGCCGGAGACGTTAGGCGTCAACGCCAAGAGTGTTGTAGAGAAAGCAATGTGTCTTGAGAAAAGAGTGTAACATGAGATACAATTTGAGAGCGGAAAAAGATAGAGGCAAGACCTGTAAAGCCGTAAGAGCAGGAGTTGAAAATGCTGTGAATGTGTTGCATACCATCAACGCTCGGGAGAGTTCCCTGCGTGCTTTTTCAGCAAAGAGTCTGAATTAAAATATGATCGCAGCTTCGAGGCATTGAAAAGAGACAGAAAATAAAAAAGAAAAAAATGAATATCGAAGACCTCCGCGAATACTGCCTCTCCATAAAAAACGCCACCGAAGATTTGCCGTTTGGTGACGAATATCTTATGTTCAGAGTGTTTGGCAAGTGGTTTGCAGTAATTCCTTTAAAAGACTATGAACTGAACATATCGGTAAAATGCAATCCCGCCAAAGCCATTGAGTTACGCGAACAATATAACTGCGTAGAGGCAGCTTGGCATTTCAATAAAAAATATTGGAATTGTATCACTCTCAACCGTGACATGAACGACGAAACTGTAAAACATTGGATTAAACATTCGGTGGAGGAAGTCGTAAGAAAATTGCCAAAAAAAACACAATCAGAATATTTTGAAAACCAATAAAAAAAATAGCATGAGAAAATATTTGATTTTAAACATAGTGATAAATTTCATATTATCATCTTTAATGGCACAGACAAAAACAACCGACATAGGTGTAACAATCAATAACATTAAATGGGCAACTCGTAACGTAGATGCTCCTAATACATTTGCTCCTAATCCTGAATGTGTGGGTATGTTGTATCAGTGGAATAGAAAAATTGGTTGGAGCAGTACCGACCCAGTAAATGAGTATAATTGCGACACCCTATGGAGGAGGTATCTTATTGATAATATTTGGGAAAAAGTTAATGACCCTTGCCCAGCAGGTTGGCGTGTACCCACAGATACAGAATTGCAAAGTTTGGCAAATGCCGCTAATGAAAAAACAACCTTAAATGGTGTAAATGGTCGCGTATTTGGCAATGATAACAACACCCTCTTTCTGCCGTTAGAAGATGGGTATGGCGGTAGTAATGGCGCAGTGTGTTTAATGGATGGCGCTTGGGGTAGTTGGATTAATACCACTACTAGTCTATCCCCTGATAATCGTTTTGTTATAAGCCGTTTTAGGGTGCGTTGCGTTGCAGAAGATTAGATCTCAGACAGGCTTGCGGCTGACACCCAACAAGCATATTGCCAAAATTGCGGCATTACCTCGCGTGGACAGTTGCATGAGATACAATTTGGAGAGCGGAAAAAGATAGAGGCAAAACCTGTAAAGCCGTAAGAGCAGGAGTTGAATATTCTGTGAATGTGAAAAAGAATGTTTTGGATTACGTTGTTATAGAAGAGTACGAAACGAAATACCCTAATCCCATAACGCTGATAATCGGCGAGAAAGTAATTATTGGCAAAGCACACGAAGCCACTGAAAACGAAAATTGGGAAAATTGGGTTTACTGTACAAAAACAGACCACTCAAACGCAGGTTGGGTTCCCAAACAAATCATAAACTATGAAACAGGGCTTATTCTTCGGAATTATTCAGCGAATGAACTAACAGTTGAAAAAGGAGTGTTAGTTGAAAGAATTGAGGAGTTAAATGGCTGGTTGTTGTCGAAAAATAAATCAACAGGAGAAATAGGCTGGTTACCAATTGAAAATATAATGCCATTGTATTAGCAGTGGCAAACTATCTTTGGAAAGAAAGTGTAGGGCAAAGCCCCCACTTCAACACAGTTGCGCCAACCCCACGCAAAAAAATGGCATACTACGCCCCACAAATCCTCCGCCATTCTTTTGCCTTTCCATACGCACGCTCAAGAGAATAATCCCGAATCATACGGCAACACAATGTATGCTTATTAAATTTGTTTTATTTTCGCGCATATTTAATAGTTAGAGGCAATGCGGGGGCGACAGTGCGGACGGAAACAAGAAGAATAAATTTTGACAACAATAATGAACACATTTTACATAGCACTATTAAGAGGAATTAATGTCGGCGGAAAAAACATTATCAAAATGGAACAGTTGAAGCAAGTTTTTGTAGATATGGGTTTTTCCGATGTAAAAACTTATATCCAAAGCGGAAATGTTATTTTCGGAACGTTGGAGAGCGATAAACTAAAGCTAACAGGTGAAATTGAAAATCAACTTCTAAGAAACTTTTCTGCTGAAATAAAAACGTTGGTTCTGACAGCAGACGATTTGACAGAAACGGTTGAAAATGCGCCTGGAAATTTTGGTGCAGAACCTGAAAAGTTCCGTTATGATGTGTGGTTTATTTTGCCGCCAACAACGGTAAACGATGTTGTATCAAATCTTCGTCTGCGCGAAGGTGTAGATTTTTTGCAGACAGGAAAAAATGTTATTTATACTTCGCGCTTGACAAGTCAAATGAGTAAAAGTCATTTTTCAAAAATCATTAAAACACAGATATTCAGTAAACTAACAATTAGGAATTGGAATACTACGACAACACTTTTAGAATTGACAAATAAAATAATTGATAATTGAATTAATAAAGATAAAAAAAATGGGAGTAAAATGCACTGCCTCTAACTGGCGGTTTGGCGCAAGCGGGGGTGTAGTGCCGCAGAAAGTGTAGTGGGAATATGAAAGGTAGTAGCCCGCCTGAACTGTATCGTACCCCCCGCCTTCGCTAAACCGCTGGGACGTTAGCAGCAATCCCCCTTTTTGTCTTGTCCTGAAATACGTTGACCTTTTTTCGGGTTAATAATTGGTTTTTTAGTTTGTTTTTTTGTAACATATTTGGTCTTTTTTTGCTTCTAACGAAGCA